>CAYSXG010000048.1:0-11093 GCA_964434895.1 uncultured Solibacteraceae bacterium
AGACGACAAGCCCGACCCTGCCTCAGGCGGTTGCCCCGGCCCAAACGGCCCTTCGCACGGCCAAGTGCGGCCCCGCACCTGCGCGGGTGAATGAGTCCGTCTTCTCCACCCGATCAGTTACCCGCAGCCTAGCCCTAAGCACCGCGCCTTCTGTTGGCCCAGACTTCATCGCCAGCATGACGACGCCCTATGGCACCACCACCTTTCAGGCCGGGGAGGTGACTCTCACAAACGGCTCAAACCAAAACATCCTCCGCTGGATCCAAGCTATGGACCCCAGTGGAAACACCGAAAAATTGCAGTCATTTACTGATGTTTCACCTTTCGCTCCAGATTTCGGACACAACGAACCCAACCCGGCGACGGACCTGCTCAATGTGCCGGATTACCCGGATTACCTTTGGAGGCGTCTAGTCTTCCGAAATTCATTCTACTGGAATAAAAGGGCCATGGCCGCTGTGGCGGCCGACGGGTCTCTCCTGTTCACCACTCCTCATGTGTTTCATTGGCTCCACACGGCAGACGGTAATAATGCCTCCCGCTTATTGGAGAGTGAGAAGGACCCACTGGAGAACCGCATCTGGTATCGCTACGCCAAGCAGCGGGAGGCCTCTTGGGACGGGACCTTTATGGGGGGGATCGTGAATTATGACGATGGTAGCAATTCACTCGCAGCCAGCATCCGCCAGTTAGACGACGGTCAGCTTCAGATTAAGCAGACGACTTACAACGACAACGGGAATCCCACCGCCTTTGTGGATTCCCTGGGCCGGACCACCAGCCTCACCTATTCCCCGGATGGCATGGACCTCCTTCAGGTCCGCCAGACCACGTCCGGGCAGAACGATCTGCTCGCTTCCTACACCTACAACGCCCAGCATCTCCCCGTCACCTTCACAAACGCGGCAGGCCAGAAGTACTCCATATCCTATAACCCTTGGGGGCAACCCACCGCTCTGACGAACCCCAAGAACGAGACGGTGAGTTTGAATTACGACGCCCAGGGATTTCTGTCCCAGGTTCAGGGTCCGGGTGGCGTCATGGGCAGCTACACCTACGATGCTTTCGGGAGGGTCCAGACCAAGACGCTGCCTCAGGGCTATTCCCTGGCCTATGAATACGACGCCATGGACCGTCCCACCAAGCTCACCTTCCCCGATGGAACCATGAATCAGTGGACCTACGACCGTCTCGACCTGGCGGCCTTCCAGGACCGCCAGGGGCGGCCGACCACCTTCCACCACAACGCCCTCCGGCAGCTCACGGACGTGACGGACCCGCTGGGGCGCATCACCCGCTACGGATGGTGCGGTTGCGGCGCGGAATTGGAGTCCCTCACGGACCCTGCGGGACACATGACCACGTGGACGCGGGATCTCCAGGGCCGGGTGACCGGAAAGTCCTACGACAACGGCGCAACGGAGCAGCGTGCCTACGAGCCCGCCACCTCCCGCTTGATCCAAAGAACGGACCCCAGCGGCCAAATCACACGCTACGCCTATGCCCTCGATGACCGGACGCTGAGCATCAGCTATCCCAACGCCACCCATCGCACGCCCACGGTCAGTTATACCTACGACGCGATTTATCCCCGCCTGAACGCCATGGGGGATGGTATCGGGACCACCACCTTCACATACAATCCCATCGGGGCTACGCCTGCTTTGGGAGCTGGTCGGTTGGCGAGTGTGCAGGGGCCCTGGCCCAATGCGCCCGCGATCCAGTACCAGTACGACGCCCTCGATCGGGTGATCCAACGGACGACCACCACCCACAGCGAATCCTGGTCCTACGACAGCCTCGGCCGCGTGGCCTCGGCCACCAATCCGCTCGGAACGTTCACCTACGGCTACCTGGGCCTCACGAACAGCCCCACGCAGGTGAAATACCCCAACGGGCAGCAGAGCAATCTGGCTTATGGAGCACCGGCCGAAGACCTTCGGTTGAAGAGCGTTCAGCATGTCACCGCTTCAGGGGCGAACCTTTCCAGTTTCAGCTACACCTTCGGGGCCGGAGGCGCCTTGCAGGCCCTGATCCAGCAATGGGGGACCCAGGATCCACGAACACTGCGCCTCAGCTATGACGCCGCGGAGCAGCTCCTCGGTGTCGCGATCCAGAACTCGACCGGCACTCCCCTGGACGCCTTCACCTACGCCTACGATCTGGGGGGAAATCGGACTCAGGAGGTCCATGGGGGACTGCAGCGCAGTTCCAGCTACGACCGCGTGAACCAGCTCATTCAGCGCGGCGCCGCCACGCCGGCGCCCTGATCACCATCGACCGCCCCACCTCATCCCGGGATCTTCCATGCGCCCCCTGGCCCCTTCCCTGCTCACGGCTTCCGCCTTATCCATTGTAGGCCTACAAAACGCTGCGCTTCCCAAGGCCCACCCCCCATCCGAGGGCAGGTCCAAAGCCACCCTGCTCAGTTCTACAGCCGTCGCTCAGATCTCCACGCCCTCCACAGGAGCCGTCCTTCCGGTCAATTCGTCCATCACCTTCCAGGGCGGCAACCAGGGTGGATCCATCCCCGACTATTGCCGGTGGGATTTCGGCGACGGGGCCGTCCTCCAGTCGTCGACGCAGGTCAGCCATACCTATGCCGCCCCCGGAACCTACGTGGTGAAGCTCACCACCTACACCGAGAACCGCTTCAATGTCTTTATTCCGAGCGCCACGGCTTCCATCTCCCTGACGATCCTGGCGCCACCGGTCATCCAAGCGTTCTCCTCCTCCCCAAGCCCGATCAACCTCCGCCAAAGCACCACCTTGACCTGGTCCGCATCGGGCGCCACGGCCCTCAGCCTTTCGGGCATCGGGGCCGTCGCCGGCACCAGCCGCGTCGTCACCCCGCCTCCGCCCCCCGGCGGGACCGGCGCCGTCTACAGCGTCCCTTACACCCTCACCGCCTCCAACGCGGTGGGAACCGCGAGGGCCACCACCAGCGTCCGTGTCAACCGCCCGCCGGCGTTCTCCGCGCCCTCCTACGGCGCCACCCTTCGTCAAAAGAACTCGGCGGCCTTGGCCCTGAACCCGGCTGGGGACCCCGACGGCGACACCCTCACCTACGCGCTTTCGGGGGCCCTTCCCCCCGGTCTCACCCTCGATCTCGGCGACCCCGCCCACCCGACACTCAAGGGGACCCCCAGCGTCCCCGGGACCTATGCCCTGACCCTCACGGCGAAGGATCCCGGGGGCTTCACCTGCAGCGCCCCTTGGTCCATTCAGGTCCTTCCCCCCCTCCCCACCCTCAGCTTCAGGGCGACGCCCGCGGCCATTCTCCAAGGGCAAAGCTCCACCCTCGCCTGGTCCGCCACCGAAGCCACCACCCTCACCCTTTCCGGGGTCGGGACCGTCACCGGGAGCAGCCTGGTCGTGACCCCTTCGGCCACCACCACCTACACCCTCACCGCCACGGGCCTTGGAGGCTCGACCGCCGCCTCCCTGACCCTGAGCGTCGATCATCCCCCCGCGTTCTCCACCTCCCTGGCTCCCCAGACCCTCACGGCCAAGCGGGCCTTCAGTCTCCAGCTCCCCGGCGCGACCGACCCCGACGGGGACGCCCTGAGCTACAGCGTCGGCGGCCTTCCGCCCGGGCTCAGCTTCGATCCGGCGACCCTGAACTTGTCCGGGGCGCCGACCTCCCCCGGCACCTGGACCCTCACCGAGACGGCCTCGGACGGGAGGGGCGGCAGCTGCCAGCAAAGCGCTCCCTTCACCGTCCTGCCCGGGGACCAGGCCTTCACCTATGACCCCAACGGCAACCTGCTTTCGGATGGCACCCGCAGCTTCGAATGGGATGCGGAGAACCGCCTCGTGGCGGTCGTGGCGGGGACCCACCGCAGCGAGTTCCTCTACGACGGCCTGGGACGGCGCGTGGGCATGGTGGAGAAGGAGAATGGGGCGACCGTGGGCCAGCGGGAGTACCTGTGGGACGGGCGCGAGCCCATCCAGGAGCTGTCCACGGACACCGGGACGAGCCTCCGAGACTTCTACCCCCAGGGCTATGAGGAGGGTGCCACGGCGCTCTACTACACCCGCGACCACCTCGGCAGCATTCGGGAAGTGACGGACGCCCAAGGCCAGCTCCGGGCGCGCTACGACTACGACCCCTACGGCCGCATGACGAAGGTCGCAGGGGACAAGGATTCCCCCTTCGGCTAAACCGGCCATCTGTGGCACGCGCAAAGCGGCCTGAACCTGACGCTCTTCAGGGCCTACGATCCCGATCTGGGACGATGGGTGAGCAGGGACCCCATTGGAGAGAATGCTGGTACCAATCTCTTTTCATACGTTAATGGCAATCCAATCAAATATCAAGATCTACTTGGGCTTGATGCAAGTGTAACAGTGAATGGGAATAACGTCACAATAACAATCCCAATTCATTATGAAATCTATAATAGTACTTATCCTCGAGAAATGACAAGTGAAATTACGCAAGCTTGGAACCAATCTATGGAGTCAGCATGGAGTGGAAAAATCGGAAAATATAATGTTCAAACAAAGGTCGTGGATGGGTTCGACAACATAATTACTTATGATGAAAGTGGAGACGGCTTTTCTCGCTCGAATTGTCGAGGCGGAAATCGAGGTCAATGGTATGCAGCCATGTCCAACTGGGCGGCGGCCCACGAAGCTGGCCACCTTATGGGCCTTCCAGATCAATACGCTGATCTAAATGGTCGGAGCATTCCAAATCCAGGTTATGAAAACAATATCATGGGAAATACAAATGGGGTACCAAGTGAATCAGATATAACAAATATAATAAATGCAAATTTACCTTGGTATATTAGGTGGTTTAGGTAACCACTTGCCACTCACCAATTGATCATCCAACCTTGCGCAGGTTCAATTTAATGCCCCTCCCCAGCAACGATGAGCTTCGTGCCAAAGTTCTCCCACGGCTTACGCAGGAACTCCGCCTGCTCCCCCTGGGACCGCTGGAAGCCGATCGAGCCCGGCCTTTGGAACCCCTGGCACGGACTCTTCGGGAGCTGGGTTTCGAGGACGGGAGTGCCTTCTTTACGCAGATGGGGCCCCGACGCGTCCTGCTGCGGCTCTTCGGGAAATCCGAAGACGGTACACGGGCTGCGGTCTACCACATGCCTGAGGTAGGGAAGACTTGGGTGGATTTCGTCGTCTGGCGGCCGGACGGCACCTCCGCCACCTATAGCAACGTCCAGCGCCAGGTCGTGTTGGATCCCCTTCCCCGCCATCCGGCGCGATACTTCCCCGGCGCGAGTGTGGCCGAACTTTACACCCGCTTCCTGGCGGATCGCCCCCCGGGGCCCTACGTTCGAGTGCCCGCAGAGGGCCTTGCGGGGGCTTTCGAGCGGGCCATCGCGGAACTCGCCCGAGAACGCCAGGCCGCGGGGCTTTCGGATGCGGAACTGAACCGGGCCAAGCGGGGCTGGCTGTGGGCCCAGGCGCCCAAGCTAGCAGCCTGCGCCCTCCTGATACTCGCCATGTCTGGCTACTTTAACTACCGCATGTGGCGCCTCTACCATCCTCGCGCAATCACCGCGCTGAAAGAGGCGCTCCATCGGGATCCTCGCTTGGCGGGTGTCGCCCTTCACATGTCCCCGAACCGTGCCGGCACCCTGATTCTGGTCCGGATGGATGGAACGCACTCCACGAAGGAGGCCGAGGCCAGCCTGGAGGCCTTGCGGGCCGCGAATCGGCGCGTGGGCCCGTACCGGCTGGTGATCGACATCCGGGGAACCGGTCTTTCTGCTCCCCTCAAGGCTAGGGAAGAAGGGCGGTCGCCGGAGGAATGAACCCGGACGCAGGACCTCGATGGATTTAACGCACGGTGAGGGTCGCCGCGTTGCTCGTCGCCAGAATCCCGGTCTGATTGTTGGCGGTGACACGGAACCTCGCGCCGTTGTCCGCCGCTGTCACGGGGGCTGTGGAATACATGGACTGGGTCGCCCCGGCGATGTCCACCCAGTAGGACTTGGGGCCGAAGGGGGTGACGAAGCTCACGAACTTCTGCCATTGGTAAGCCGGCGTCGGGTTTCCCGAGGCCACGGCCACGAAGGTGGCGACCTGCCCCAGGGGCACGCTCTTGCTCTGGGGCTGGCTGGTGAAGTAGGGCGGGATGGGAAGGGGGTTGGCCTCCCGCAGCTCCCACACGCCCCTCCCGTAGGTCCCGGCCCGTACCAGGCCGGAAATCAGGCCCGAAGCGGGAGAAACCCAGAAATCTCGGACGGCCACCATGGGCAGGCCCTGGCCGTAGCGGGACCAGGTGGCGCCCGCATCCGTGGAGCGGTAGAGGCCGATGTCCGTGGCCGCGAAGACCACCAGGTTGTTGGAAGGGTCGTTCTTGATGACGTGCACCGGGATCCCGAAGGGAAAGCCGTTCGAGCCGCCAGCGCTGGTGCGGTCCAGGGCGGTCCAGGTGGCGCCACTGTCCGCGCTGCGCCAGATGTGGCTGGAGGTGGCGGTGGGCGATACGGAGCCGGCGTAGAGGATCGAGGCGTCCTGGGTATCGAACCAGACGCAGCTGCCGCCGTCGTAGGAACCGAAGTTGGGGAAGGCGCCGAAGCGGTGCCAGGCGGCGCCCCCGTTGGTGGTGACGAAGCCCGTGGAGCCGGTGGTCAGGATGGCCAGGGCGTCCGGGTTGCTGGCGGAGGCCCCGAGGGCGCGGAGGGTGAGCCCCGCGGTGACGCCGCTCATGGACACCGGGCTCCACAGCTGCCCGAAGGAGGTGCTGCGGAAGACCTTGGCATTGCTGTGGGTGTACACCGTATCCCCTGGCGCGCCCTGGACCAGGTGGGTCACGAGGGGGAAGGTGGTCGGGCTGTCCACGCCCGTAAGGCCGGACACGGCGTCCGCAAAACTCGACAGGCCGCCGTCCGCGCTGCGGTAGATCCTGCCGTAGATCCCGGTGGCGAGCATCTGGTTCCCGTCATTCGGGTGGATAAGGGTGCCGAAGCCGTCACCTCCGACGCACGCCTCGAAGGTACCGCTCTGGGCCATGGAAGTGCTGCCGGCGAAGCGGACCCTCGTGCCGTTGTCCTGGAGGCCCAGGGTGATGCGATCCGGGGAGTCGGCGGGGCTCGTGGCGGTGGTGGATCCCACGCCGTACACCAGATGGGAGACGAGGCCCCGGTTCCGCCGGTTGTCCAAAAAGGCGGGGTTGGAGGGCACCGGGCCCAGGCCCGTGGGGATGGAGGCCGCAGGAAGGCCCGGCTGGCGCAGGATGCTGAGCCCGCCGTCGGTCCCGAAGTAGAGAGTCGGCGCGTAGGAGGGAAAGAGCCCCCCACTCAAGAGGTAGGGCGTCCAGGCCGCCGCGTGGAAATCCGCATGGGCGTAGACGTGCCCGTCGCCGGTCCAACTGGTGATCTGGGTCCAGTTCATGCCGGCGTCGTCGGTGCGGTAAAGGGCCTGGTTGGCCCCGACAAAAATGCGATTCCAGTTGTAGGGGTCCACGGCGATGAGCTGGTTGTAGTCGCCCTGTTCGCCGTCATGGACGCTGGAGAGGAAGAGGCCCCCCGGCACCACCGGCGCGGGAATGAAACTCCAGGTCTGGCCCATGTCGGTGGAATTCAGCAGGCCCCGGGCAACTCTCTTGTTGCTCTCGCCGATGCCGAAGACGTAGGAACCGCCCCACATGCAGTTGGACAGCGAGATCCGTCCGAGCGATAGGGCGCTCGCGCTGGCGTCCAGCGTGGCCGGGGACCAGGTGGCCCCCGCGTCCTGGGAGTACCAGAGGGACCCGAGGCCCGCCCGCTGGAGGCTCAGCACCAATTGGGTGCTGGTGCAGCGCCGGATGCTCCAGACCTGGCCGAGGGTCCGTCCCCCGATGGGCACGGGGCTGAAGGTGACCCCGCCGTCCGTCGAGCGCTTCAGGCCGTCGTCGGTGCCGACCAGGATGATGCTGGTGGAGAGGGGGAGGATGTCGTAGGTACGGGTCTGGTTGCCCAATCCCGACGCCGGGGCCCAGCTCGCGCCGCCGTCGGCGCTGCGGTAGAACCCCGCGGCCTGATCGTCGAAGGCGTCCCCCATGCCCAAGTACAGCGTGTAGGGTTCGTAGGTGCTGACGGCCATGGCCCCCACGGCGATGTGACCCGCGGCGCTGCTGGAAGGGAGGTTGTCGGTGACGGGGGTCCAGGTCCAATCGGTGGCGGCGTTGAGGTCCGCGTTGCCGCACCGGAACACCCCGCCGCCGCTGGTGGCAACGTAGAGGGTGAGGGGGTCGCTGGGGTGGGGCACGATGGCCGTGACCCGCCCGCTGTCGATGTCCGGTCTTGTGGTGGTGCTGATATTGGCCTTCGGCCCGAGGTTCACCCAGGTGTTCAGATTGCCTGGGGCGATGGGCAGGATTCCCGCCTGAGGCAGCAGATGGCGCCAGGCTTCGGCCTGCTCCACGGCGACCTTGGCTTTGTGCTGCAGGTAGGCGGGATCGGCCTTCCCACCGGACCAGAACTCCCTCCAGGCCGCTCGAGCCTCGGCATCGGCCTCCCGTTCTTCGCGGCGTTCGCGGGCCCCCCGGAGCTCCCGCTCCAGCCTGGCCTCACGACGATCGTCGTCCGCGGGCCGGGCGGCCTCTTGCCCCGGGGAACCCGCCCAGGCCATGGACGCACCCGCCAGGAGCAGAAATAGCAACAGACCTCCACCGCGCGTCGCCATGGACACCCCCACCTCGGGCCCCCGCAGGCTGCGGAAGCCCCTCTCTTTCGTAGAATGCGTTGGACCGGCGAGGCTCGACAGATCCACTTCGGCTCCATTCTTGTTAAGCCACTTGGTTTCCGGTGGTCCCTTCCTGGGGCCCCCGCTGCCCGCGGACGGCCCGTCATGGGATCCTGGAGGCGGCAATCCCATGGACCTCGAATCCCGTCTCCTCGCGCAGGCCCTGGCCGAGGGGCGGATTGTCCCCGTGGACCTGGAAGAGACGCCGCGCCAGGCCCCGCTGCCCAGCTCCACGATCTGGGGGCCCCGGATCGACGCCCTCCTGCAGAGCGGGCGCCTCGACACGGAGTGGTTGAAGGCCCACACCCGCATCGACCTCGCCTCCAACGTCGAGACCGAGGGTCCGGCCTGGGAGATCAATACCTCGCCAGGATTCCCGGGGCCCACCGGCCGCTACACCGAGTTGCGGCTCGTAGCCGTGGGGGGCCAAGGGCGTGTGTACCGGGCCCGGGACACGGTGCTGAATCGGGACGTGGCCCTGAAGTTCCTGCGATGGGAAAACCTGCACAAGCGGGACTGGCTGCTGAGGGAGGGCCGTGCCCAGGCGAAGGTCAACCATCCGGGGATCTGCCCGGTGCTCGAGGTGGGTGAACTGGGCGGGGAGGCCTTCCTGGCCCTCACGTGGGTGGAGGGACCGGCCTTGGAGGATGTGCTGCCGAACCTCGCCGAGCGGGCGCGGCTCGACCTGCTCATCCAAACCTGCGAGGCCGTTCACGCCGCCCACCTCCAAGGCCTCCTCCACCTGGACCTCAAGCCCAAGAACCTGCTGCTGGAGCGCCTGCCCACCGGGGAACTGGGCGTCCGCGTCAGCGATTTCGGCCTGGCTTGGGGGGACGAGGAGGCCCCCGTGGGCCGCGGCGGAACGCCCCCCTACGCCAGCCCCGAACAGCTGCGGCGGGGGGCCAAGCGCCCGGGGCCCAACGCCGACGTGTACGCCCTCGGTGTGCTGATGCACAAGGTCCTCAGCGGTCATTTGCCCCACGAGGCGGAGGGGCCGAACCTCTCCCCGGAGGCAACCCGCTGCGCGGCCAAGGCCACGGCCCTGGATCCGGCCCTTCGCCACGCCACCGCCCGGGAGCTGTCCTTGGATCTCCAAGCCCTCCGTGAGGGACGCCCCCCTCCGAGCCTTCCCACCCCGGTGGCACGGCGCTTGGGACTCTGGGCCCTCAGGCACCGCAGTGGCGCGCTCCTGGCTGGAGCGGCGCTGCTCTGCCTGGCCGGGGCGGTGGGCCAGGTGTTCCGGACCCAAGCCCAGGCCCAGACCCAGGCTCGCCTGGCCAGCCGCTTCGGACGCCAGGTACGGGACGTGGAATTCCTCCTCGACCGGAGCTACCTCTCCCCACCCCACGACCTCCAACCGGCCTTCCACGAGGTCCGGGCCATGATCCAGGACATCCAACGGGACATGGAGGGCCTGGGTCCCGAGGCCCAGGCCGAAGGCTGGTACGCCATCGGCCGGGCCCGCCAGCTCCTGGGCGAGGACCAGGCCGCCCGAGAAGCCCTCGAAGCGGCTTGGCGGCGGGGCAACCAGGGCCCGGAATGCGCCCTGGCCCTGGGGCTGGCCCGAGCCGAGGACTACTTGGACGGCCTCCGCAACCTGGGCATTGCCCTGTACCGGGCTCCCCACCATCAGGCCCTGGAAAACCTCCGACGACAAAACGCCCTTCCCGCCGCGCACCTGCTCCTCCAGGCGGCCCGCGGGAAGCCGGAAGTGGCCGGGGTCCTCGCGGCCATCCGGGCCGATCTCGAAGGCCATCCCTTCGAGGCCGAATCCCTCGCCACCCGGGCCCTCGAAAGCCCCTCATCCAGGCCCTGGGAGACCCGTCCATGGCGGATGCTCGTCCTATTCTGGGAGTACCGTGCCCAGGCATGCATCGAGGCGGGGGACCTGGCTTCCGCCCAGTCCCAGCTCGACAAGGCCTGGTCGGCCCTGGGACGGGGCCTTGAGGCGGCCCGCAGCGATCCGGCCCTGCGCCTCTGCGAAGGCTGGCTCCACTTCACTCAGGCCTACATCCTTGAACTTCGGGCCCGGATCCCGGCCGCGGAGCGCCATCTCCGGCAGGCGGTGGCAGCCTTCACCGCGGCGCGGCAGCTCCAGACGGACCTGGGCCTGGCGTGGAAATACGAATTGGACGGCTGGCGGCGCATCATCAGCCTGCGGCGCCGCCATCGCCTCCCCACGGTGGCGGACATGGAAGCCGGCCAAGAGCTCCTGGCGGCCCTCCCGGCGGGAGAGCGGGAGAGCGCGGGGATCCGCAACGCTTGCCGGCGCTTCCTCCTCGAAGCCGTTCTCGTGTCCTGGGCGGCGGGAGCTTCCGTGGAGTCCCCCGTGGCGCCGCGCCTGAGGGACTTCCTGCATGCCCGGACCCCCGAACCGGAGATGGGGCTGGCCC
>CAYSXG010000049.1:0-10983 GCA_964434895.1 uncultured Solibacteraceae bacterium
CGCCTGGGCGGAGGACGACGAGGCGTCCAACGTCTTCTTCATGACCGTCACGGACTTCCTCACCCCCACCACCCTGCTGCGGGGCGAGGCGGGGGCGGCGCCGGAGCGGCTCAAGGAGGCCCCCTCCTTCTTCGAGGCCAAGGGAATGCGCGTGTCCCAGCACTTCGCCACCTCCAAGGACGGCACGCGCGTACCGTACTTTGAAGTCGCGCCCAAGGACCTGAAGCTGGACGGCAGCCATCCCACCCTGCTCACGGGCTACGGCGGCTTCGAGGTATCCGAGACGCCCTACTACAGCGGCGGCGTGGGCCGGGCCTGGTTGGGCCAGGGCGGCGTCTACGCGGTGGCCAATATCCGCGGCGGCGGCGAGTACGGACCCCGCTGGCACCAGGCGGCCCTGCGCCAGAATAGGCACCGGGCCTACGAGGATTTCGCCGCCGTCGCCCAGGACCTGGTGACCCGGGGGGTGACCTCCGTGAAGCACCTGGGCATCGAGGGGGGCAGCAACGGCGGCCTCCTCATGGGCAACATGGTGACCCTCTTTCCCCAGTGCTTCGGCGCCGTGGTCTGCCAGGTCCCCCTGCTGGACATGCAGCGCTACACCAAGCTGCTGGCCGGGGCCTCCTGGATGGAGGAGTACGGCGATCCGGACAAGCCCGAGGACTGGGCCTTCCTTCGCACCTTCTCCCCCTACCAGAACGTGCGGGCGGGCCAGCCCTATCCGCCGGTGCTCTTCATGACCAGCACCAAGGACGACCGGGTGCACCCGGGACACGCCCGGAAGATGGCCGCCAAGATGAAGGACCTGGGCTACCCCGTCCACTACTGGGAGAACGTCGAGGGCGGCCACGGCGGCGCCGCGGACAACCGCCAGGCGGCCCACATGTGGGCCCTGGCCTACACCTACCTCTGGCATCAGCTCAAGTAGGCGACCCCAGCAGCCGGAGGGCCAGCTCCTCCAGGCGGGCGGCGTAGCCCGTCTCGTTGTCGTGCCAGCCGAAGACCTTCACGAAGCGGCCCCCCAGGACGCGGCTCAGCTCCAGGTCCATGAGCACGCTCTCGCTCCGGCCCGTGAAGTCCCGGCTCACGGCGTGGTCCGGGGCCAGGGCCAGGATGCCGCGCCAGCGGACGGAAGCGGCGGCTCCGGCGAAGGCGGCGTTGAGGGATTCCAGGTCCACGTCCCGCTTCAGGGTCGCCGTGACGTCCACCAGGTTCACGCTGAGGGTGGGCACCCGCAGGGCCGATCCCGAAAAGCCCCAGTCCTCCAGCCCCACGGGGCTTCGGGGCAGCCAGGGCAGGGCCCGGTGCAGGGCCCCGAAGGCGCTGCTGGTGGTGGGGATGATGCTCTGGAAGGCGGCACGGGCCCGCCGCCGGTCCCCGTGGGGGAGGTCGAGGATGCGCTGGTCGTTGGTGACGACGTGGACGGTGCTCATGCCGGCGGCCTCGAGGCCGAAGGCCTCCTCCAGCACCTGGAGCATCGGGGCGGTGGCGTGGGCGGTGCAGCTGGCGTTGCTGAGGACGGGGTGGGCCAGGCGGGCCTCCAGGTCCTCCTGCACCGGGGCGATCACCACGGCGTCCGCGTCGGGGCTGGGAGCGGAGATGATCACCCGGCCCACGCCGCCCCCCAGGTGCTGCGCGGCCTCGGCGCGGCGCACGAAGCGGCCGCTGCTCTCCACCACCAGGCTGACGCCCCGGGAGGCGAAGGGGATGTCCCCGGGCCGGGGCTGGTGGAAGAGGGGGATGCGCCGTCCCCCCACGCACAGGAAGTCCTGTCCCCCCTCCCGGAGCCCATGGACGGGCGCGGCCCAGGGGCCGTGCACCGAGTCCCGGCGCAGCAGGTGCACCAGGGTGTCCAGGTCCGCGGGGTCGTTGAGGGCCCCCAGGACCTCCGGCCGCGACGCCGCGAGGCGCCGCACCAGCAGCCGCCCGATGCGCCCCAGCCCGTTGATCCCGATCATCCCTTCAGCCTACGCGATCCGGGGCGCGGGGTCGGGGTGGGGTGACGAACTGTCAGAACGCGCGGGTCGCGGAGGGCGCGGGAGCGGCCGGAGCGGGCCCCCGGCCCGAGCGGTCGAGCCCGAAGGGCGAGGGGTATGACCCGCGGGCGAAGCGCGCGGAGGGCGCGGATCAGATGCGATCCAGCACGTGGACGCAGAGGTCCCGAAGGCGGGTGGAATAGCCCCATTCGTTGTCATACCAGCCGAAGATCTTCACCATCCGGGGGTTGAGGGCCTTCGTGAGGTAGGGGTCGAAGCTGCAGCTGGCGGGGTTGCCGATGAGGTCCACGCTGACCAGCTCCTCTTCCAGGTAGTCGAGGTAGGGGGCCAGGGGACCCTCGGCGGCGGCCTGGCGGAAGGCGGCGTTCACGGCCTCGGCGCTGGCGTCGGTCTTCAGGATGGCCGTGAGGTCCGTGAGGCTCACGTCCGCGGTGGGGACCCGCACGGCCACGCCGTCCAGCCGGCCCTGCAGGTGGGGCAGCACGAGGCCGATGGCCTTGGCGGCCCCGGTGCTGGTGGGGATCATGCTGAGGGCCGCGGCCCGGGCCCGGCGCAGGTCCTTGTGG
The DNA here is from genome assembly GCA_964434895.1 of uncultured Solibacteraceae bacterium. Taxonomy (GTDB): domain Bacteria; phylum Acidobacteriota; class Holophagae; order Holophagales; family Holophagaceae; genus CAYSXG01. The sequence goes on from CAYSXG010000049.1 coordinate 2,564, forward strand.
GGCAGGTCCAGGATGCGTTGGTCGTTGGTGTAGCTATGGACCGTGGTCATGAACCCGTAGTCCACGCCGAAGGCCTGGTCCAGCACCTGCACCATGGGGGCCAGGCAGTTGGTGGTGCAGCTGGCGTTGGAGAGGACGGTCTCCCGGGCCAGGTCCAGCTGGCCCTCGTTGACCCCCATGACGACGGTGCGGTCCGCGTCGTCGGCGGGGGCGCTGATGATGACGTGGCTCACGCTGCCCTGCTGGTGGGCCGCGGCCTGCTTGCGCTTCGTGAAGACCCCCGTGCATTCCAGGACCACCTGGGCCCCCAGGGCCCCGAAGGGGATGAGCTGGGGGTCCTTTTCCGCGTAGACGCGGATGCGGTGGCCGTTGAGCACCAGGTGGTTGCCGTCCGCGGCCACGGGGAAGGGGGCCAGGCCGTGGATGGAGTCGTGCTTCATCAGGTGGGCGAGGGTGGCGGCGTCCGTGAGGTCGTTCACGGCCACCACCTGCACGTGGGGCGTCTGGATGAGCTGGCGCAGCACCAGGCGGCCGATGCGGCCCAAACCGTTGATGGCAATCTTCTTCTGCATGACCCACTCCGGCGAGGCCTACCAGCCTACAGCCTCCCGGGCGCCAGGGTCGAGGGTCAGGAAGCCAGGCTGGCGCGGCGCAGGGCGTTGTGGGGCTCTTCCAGCTTCTTGGACAGGGTGTTGCGGTGCATGCCCAGCTGGCGCGCGGCGGCGCTCTGGTTGCCGCGGTGGGCCTTCAGGACCTCCTCCAGGAAGGTCCGCTCGAATTCCCGCTTGGCGAGGTCGAGGGGGATGCCGTTCCGCACCATCTCCCCCACGAGCCTGCGCAGCTCTTCCCGCATGTTCCCATCCCCCATCAGCCGAAGACACCCAACGTAACACCGCGGAAGTCGCGCGCAAGGCTAAACTCGGAAACACCCCCGTCACGTCGTGTGGAAAACCCTGTGGAATACTTGTGGATTCGGAGGCACCTGCCGTGCGCAAGACGAAGCTCGTGATCACCATGGGCCCCGCCCTTCAAGAAGGCGACCGGCTCAAAGAAGTCCTCCTCGAAGCGGACGCCATCCGCCTCAACGCCAGCCACGGGGACCCGGAATCCCGCACCGCCATCCTGGAGCAGGTGCGCCGGACCGCCGTGGAGGTGGGCCGCTACGTGCCGGTCTTCCTGGACCTCCAGGGCCCCAAGTGGCGGGTGGGCCTCCTCGAGGCCCCCGTCCACCTGGACGTGGACGCGGAGGGCTGGTTCCACCGGCCCGGGGAAGCCTCCCCCGCGGGGGGCTGGGCCGCGCCCCTGCCCCATCCGGAGCTCTTCGACGGGGCCCGCCCGGGCCAGCGCTGGCTGCTGGACGACGGGGCCCTGGAGGTGGAGATCGTCCAGGCGGAGCCCGACCGCCTTCGGGCGCGGGTGGTCATCGGGGGCCTGCTGAAGGCCCGCAAGGGCATCCATCCCCTGGGCATCGACCTGAACATGGACCCCCTCACGGAGAAGGACCACCAGGACATCGCCTGGGGCGTGAAGCACGGCGTGGACCTCTTCGCCCAGAGCTTCGTGCGCAAGGCCAGCGACGTGCAGATCCTCCAGGCCCTCATCAAGGCCCAGGGGGGCTCCCAGCCCATCATCGCCAAGATCGAGCATCCCCAGGCCCTGGCCAACCTCGATGAGATCCTGGACGTGAGCTGGGGGGTGATGGTGGCCCGGGGGGACCTGGGCGTGGAGCTGGGCGTGGAGCGGGTGCCCGCCCTCCAGAAGCAGATCATCAAGTCCGCGCGGCGGGCCCTGAAGCCGGTCATCACCGCCACCCAGATGCTCGAGAGCATGATCGAGAACGCCAACCCCACCCGGGCCGAGAGCAGCGACGTGGCCAACGCCATCTGGGACGGCACGGATGCCGTGATGCTGAGCGCCGAGAGCGCCACGGGCAAATTTCCGGTGGAGGCCGTCCATTGGCTGGCCCGCATCGCCACCGAGGCCGACGCCAACTTCAAGCAGCGAGCCGCCACGGTCTACGAGGAGCTCACGGACAAGGATCGGGGGCGCACGGAGGTTTCCGTGGCCTTCAGCGCCTGCCGTACGGCGGAGGAGATCAAGGCCCGCTGGCTCCTGGCCTTCACCGAAGGGGGCAGCAGCGCCCGCCTGGTGAGCCGCCTGGCGGGGCGCATCCCGGTCCTCGGGGCCACCACCGACGAGGTCACGGCGCGGCGCATGGGGCTGCTGCGGGGGGTGACGGCCCTCATCATCCCCCGGGTGCAGACCACGGACGAGATGGTGGAGGCGGTGCGAAAGCTCCTGCTGGAAAAGCACGAGCTCATCTCCTACGACCGCGTGGTCATGACCATGGGCCTGCCCCTCTGGAAGACCGGCACCACCAACACCATGAAGGTGATGACCTTCTGAACGGCCCCTTCGGGACCGGAGGAAGGATGCGCGACGAGGCCCCATGGAGAAGCTGCTGAAATTCGTCGGCATGAGCCTGGGGGGCGCCCTCGGGTGGTGGCTCGGCGATTTCGTGGGGATCACCACCGCCGTGGTCCTTTCGGGCCTCTTCAGCGGCGTGGGGTTCTGGGCGCCCATCTGGTTCCAGCGGGAATACCTGGAGTGAGGCTCCTCAGCAGGAGAGGTACTTCCAGTTGCGGGGCTTGCCCTCGGCCATCCATGCCACCGCCTGGGCCAGCCGTTTGGTCCGGGTGGCCGCGGTCTTGGCCTCCTCGATCCATTCCACGTACTCCCGCTTGCGGCTGGGGCTGAAGGCTTCGAAGGTGCGCCCCGCCTCGGGATTCCCTTCCAGGGCTTCCCGCAGATCCTCCGGCACCGCCAGGGGCTTTTTCTCCTTGGGCCGGGAGCGGGAGGGGAGCTGGGCCCCCGCCTCCAGCAGGGCCATGGCCTGGAAGACGAGGGCCTGCATCGCGGCCTCGCCGGGCAGGTCCGCCAGGGAGGTCAGGCGCCCGAAGTGGCCCATGGCCTCCCGGGACCGGCCGTCGATCTCCATGGCCTCCCCCAGCCAGAAGCCGAAGGCGCAGTGGGCCTTGAAGGCCGCCATGCTGCACAGGATCCGCTCCCGGTACATGAAGTGGGGAAAACCCCACTTCATCGTTTCCGAGACCTCCGGGCAGTGGGCGTGGACCTGCCGGCGGAGCTCCGCCAGGAGGGGCCGCGCGAAGTCCGCCGCCCGGGCGATGTAGGCGTCGATGCGGGGATCGGGGGTGGCCATGGGGTCTCCTGGAGGTAGGGGTAGCGGGGCCGGGAGGAGAGGTCAAGCGGGCCGGCCTACAGGCCCGCCCGGAGCCGGGCGCAGACGTCCTCCATCTGCGCGTCGTCGAGCATGGCGAAGCCCAGGCGCGTGGCCGGGAGGGCCTCCCCCCGGAAGGAGAAGTGGCGGCCCGGGTGGAAGTAGAGGCCCCGCTCCTGGCAGCGGCGGGCCCAGGCCTCCACGTCCAGGTCCCCGGCGGCGCGCAGCCAGAAGGCCAGGCCCCCCGCCGGCACGTCGAAGGCGGCCCGGGGGCCCAGGGTCCGGGCCAGTCCTTCGGCGAGGCGGTCCCGGCGTTCCCGGTAGATCTTCCGGACCCGGCGGAGGTGGCGGTCCAGGTCGCCGTCCCGAAGGAGGTCGGCGGTGGCCCATTCGAGCACCCGGTCCCCCTGGGTGTCGAGGCGGGCCCGCACCCGGGCGAGGCGGTCCACCAGGGAGGACGGGGCCACGAGGAAGCCCAGTCGGAGGCCCGGCGCCAGCATCTTGGACAGGGAGCCCACGTGGATCACCTGGCCCGTGGGGTCCTGGGCGGCCAAGGGAAGCGGGGGAGCGCCCTCGTAGTGGTACTCGAAGTCGTAGTCGTCCTCGAGAATTGCGAAACGATGCTTTCGGGCCAGCTCCATCACCCGGGCCCGCCGCTCCGGGGCGAGGGCCACGGTGGTGGGGAACTGGTGGCGGGGGGTGAGGTGGAGCAGGCCCACGGGCTCCCGCTCCAGCAGGGCCTCCAGGGCCTCCGTGGAGAGGCCCCCTCCGTCCACCGGGAGGGCCCGCAACCGCACCGGAGCCGCCTGCTGCAGGGCCTCCCAGGCGGGCCGTTTCCCGGGGTCCTCCACCGCCACCAGGCCCCCCTTCCGGAAGAGGGCGGAGGCCACGAGGCCCGCGGCCATCCTCCCGCCCCGGGTGACGAGGATCTGCTCCGGGTCCACCGCCAGGCCCCGGTGCTCCCCCAGGTGCTCCGCCAGGGCCCGGCGCAGGCCTTGGTTCCCCTTGGGCTCGCCGTGGAGGAGCAGCTCGGGGCCGTGGAGGCGGAGGGCCCGCTGGTAGTTCCGTGCCATGGCCTCCGTCGGCGCCAGGCGCACGTCCGGAAGGCCCTCGGCCACCTGGAGGGGCGCGGCCGCGGGGAGGGCGGCGGGGCCCTGGGTGCTGGGCAGGTCGAAGCCCGGGGCCGCCGGTGGGGGCGATGGGGGAGGTAGGCCCGGACCCCAGGCCTTGGGCAGGCGGTGCGGGGGGGAGGGGGCCACGAAGGTCCCGCTGCCCACGCGCCCCTCCAGCCAGCCCTCCGCCCGCAATTCCCAGAGGGCCGCGAGGACCGTGTTGCGGTGCACCCCCAGGGCCTCGGCCAGGGCCCGGGAGCCCGGGAGGGCCTCCCCGGGCCGAAGGCGCCCCTCCTGGATGGCCCCGGCCAGCGCCCGGACGATCTGGAGCACGAGGGGTTCCCGGGCGGCCGGATCGAGGGCCAAGGGAAGGGCTCGATGGCGCATGGGGAGCCTATCGACCGACCCCCCCGGGGCTTGATTCCCAACCGGTCCATCGGCGAAGGCCCAAAGCGGTCCATCCCTTTCCGGAAGGGCGGCCTACCTTCGTGGATTCGAACCCGCTGATGGGTCGGAGCCTTCCATGATCCCCTTCGTTCCTCGTCCTGCTTCCCCGCGCCTTCCCGCCCGGCTCCGCCGCTTCGCGGGCCTTTTGATCCCCCTGCTCCTGGGCTGCGGCGGCGCCCCGGCCCGCGCCCAGGGCGGCGCCCCGGCCCCGGAGCTCTGGTTCTTCTACCGCGGCGGCCTGGGCGGCGCCCAGCTCGGCCAGTTCGAGTCCCTGGTGGACCGGGCGGCGGCGGCGGGCTACCGGGGCGTGGTGCTTTCGGACTGGTCCATCGAGACCCTGCAGGCCGGCCGCGTGGGGGCGAGCGCCCTCGCGAACCTCCAGACGGCCCTGGGCTACGCGGCCTCCAAGGGCCTCCAGGTGGTGCCCTACACCTTTTCCTTCGGCCATTCGGACGCCCTTCTCTTCACCACCGGCATCAACAACGCCGAAGGGATGGCCTGCCAGGGAGCGGCCTACACGGTGGCACCGGACGGGAGGTCCCTGGTCTTCAGCAACGGGATTCCCGACGTCCAGAACGGCGGCTTCGAGGCCTACGCCGGCAACACCTTCCAGGGCTGGGGCTACCAGGACCAGCCCGGGGTCCGTACCTTCGCCGACGCCTCCCAGTCCCACTCCGGCGCAGCCTCCCTTCGCGTCGGCCCGGGGACGGGGAACGGTCGCGTGCTGGCCTCCCTCGTCCTTACGCCCAACCGCCAGTACCACGTGCGCTGCTTCATGGCCTCCCAGGGTTTCTCCGGGGGCTTCTGCCAGGTGAACGTCCTGGACGCGGCCACCGGCCGGGGCCTCCAGCCCAGCAACCTCCAGATCCAGTCCACCCAGGGCTGGACCCAGTACGACTTCACCGTCCCCAGCGGGTCCACCAGCCAGGCCACCCTGGCCCTGGGGGTGTGGGGGGCCTCCAGCGGGAACCTGTGGATCGACGACGTGAGCCTGGAGGAGGTGCCCCTGGTGAACCTCGTGCGCCGAAGCGGGGCCCCCCTGCGCCTCTACGACCCCGCCAACGGCACGACCTTCGCCGAAGGGACCGACTACGACCCGATCTCGGACCCCGGGGGCCTCATGGGCGGCCGGCGCAACACCTGGCACCCTTCGCCGGCGGTGACGCTGCCCGCGGGGACGCGCCTGGCCCCCGGCCAGAGGGTGGCCTTGGACTACTACGCCTGCCAGCCCATCCAGATCAACGCCTCCTACTTCCAGGTGGGTGTCTGCCTCAGCGAAGCCTCGGTCCAGGCGGACCTCTCCGCCAACCTCAACGCCCTGAAGGCCTACTTCCCGGCCCCCCCGGCGGTGATGCTCAACTACGACGAGATGCGCCACGTGAACTCCTGCGCCGCCTGCCGCTCCCAGGGCCTCGGCGCGGGCCAGCTCCTGGGGGCCCACGCCGGGCGCTCCTGCGCCCTCGTCCAGGGGGCCTTCCCCGGCGCCGAGGCCTGGGTCTGGAACGACATGTTCGACCCGAACCAGAACGCCGTGAACGTCTACTACTACGTGCCCGACAGCCTTCAGGGCTCCGTCCAGGGCCTTCCGGCCGGCGCGGTGGTGGTGAACTGGAACCTGCGCAAGCTGGGGACCAGCCTGCGCTTCTTCAGCTCCCAGGGCCACCCCCAGATCATCGCCGGCTACTACGATTCCGGAGACGGCACCGCCTCGGCCACCGCCGAATCCCACGCCGCCACGGGGGTCGCCGGGGTGCGGGGGATGATGTACACCACCTGGCGCGGGGACTACGGCCAGCTGGAGGCCTACGCCGCCGCGGCCCTGGGGGGGTGGGGCCGCTGAGGGGACTTCGCGCGGTGGGGGCGCCGGTGCCGGATCCTGCGGCGGCGCGGCTCCCCCGCTCCGCGGGGGTCGCGGGAAGGGCTTGGGTGGGGGTTCGTGCGGTGTGGAGGCTCCCTCGCTTCGCAAGGATCGCGGGAACGTTCGGGTGGGCTTGGGCGCGGCGTGGAGGTTATGCCTGACCGTGCGGGGCCCCGCTTCTGACGCGCGATGGGGTGATGGTACCCATCCCCTCGATTCCTCGCTTCGCGAGGAACGTTTGGGAGGGGCTTTGATGCGGCGTGGAGATGATGCCTGACCGTGCGGGGGCCCGCTTCTGACGCGCCGTTTAGGCGCGCCAGAGGCGACCCGCATCGGTCAGGCCATCCAGAAAAACAGGACGGTCATGCGCTTTTCGGGGTCCTCGCGGCCGAAGTAGCTGGTGGCGCTGTGGACGAGGTCCGAGCGGTAGAGCAGGATGCGGTTGAAGGCGTTGGGGACGGTGATGTCCTCCACCCAGGCGGAGAGGGGCAGCTTGGCGACGCCGAGGGCCTCGGGCAGGGTGACGTGGGGATGGGGGCAGATGTTCCCGGCCAGCTTCCCGTCCGGCAGGCGCTGGCGATAGAAGCTGGTGCCGCTGCGGGGCAGGGGGCGCGGCGTGAGGTAGATGACGGCGGCGTACTTGGCCACCTGCTTGGAGTCCGTGTGGGGACGAGGGCCGGAGTCCCGCTCCCCCACGATCTGGATAACGTTGTGGTTGAGCTTGGTGCCGTCGGGGGGGAGGGCCTCCCAGAGCCGCTTGGCGCCGGTCTTTTCCTTCACCCAGGCCTCGACGGCGGCCAGTTCCTCGGGCAGCAGGCCGGGCCGCGTACGCTTGCCGGGCCAGAACTCGGGCCGGTAGGGCAGGCCCAGCTCCCAGTCCGGAGCGGCCAGGGCCCGCTCCCTCACCTCCATGGGATTGGGGAGGAAGTCGTCCTGCACCCAGTAGTCGCGCCCCTCCTGGGGCTTGCGGTAGGGCAGGGGATTGGGGCGGGACATGGGGGCTCCAGGCGGATGCACTATGAAACCGCACTTCCGCGAATCGCGCTGGCCGGGCCGACTCAGGGCGTCTGCACGCTGGCCTCGAGGCGCTGGTGGAGGTCGTCCAGGAAGGCCCAGACCTCCCGGCATTCCTCGCAGCTGGAATGGGGGCTGCCGCAGGGGAAGCCGTCCGCCTGGAGGCCGCCGCAGCGGGGTTGGCGCAGGTAGAAGGAGAGGTCCCGCACCAGCCGGAGCGTACGGTCCCGCAGGGGGCTGGGAGGCAGGTCCCGCAGGGCCAGGACGAGCTGCCATTCCTCGAGGCTGAGGTGGGCTTGGATGGTGTCGGGGTTCATGGGGCCTCCTTTTTGTCGGGTTCGAGCGCGGCCACCCGCCCCCAGGCGAAGGCCTCCTCGTTCAAGGGGATGAGCGAGCATTTCTCCTTCAAGGCCTGTCGGAGGACGGCGAGGAAGCTGGCGGCGGGGAAGAGGTCCGTGGCCGCCTGCAGGGCCGCCACGGCCACGATGTTCTTCACCAGGGGCCGGCCCAGGCCCGCCGCGTTGCCCGTGAAGGGCAAGCCGAGGGTGCGCACGGAGGACGGCAGGCTCCTGCCGTATACCTAGGCGCTCAGGTCGCCGCGGGCGTACGCCGGGAGGATCTCATGGCGTCGTGGTTGGATCGCAGCGCAGGCGAATGGCTCACGGGGCCGGCGCCACCGGCTGCAGCAGCTGCCTACTCGGGCGCGCTCGGCGCCGCGCTCGTGCTCTTCGCCTGTCGGCGGACATTGGAC
>CAYSXG010000050.1:0-10981 GCA_964434895.1 uncultured Solibacteraceae bacterium
GGCGAGCCGGCATAACCACGCACCCAGCCCGTGCCCAACGGACATGGCTGGAGGACGCGGGATAGAATAGGGGACTGCCCGTCTGCTTCGATCTCGACGGCACCCTCGGCACCTTCGGGGGCGGGTACGTCCTGCTGCGGGAAACCCTGGGGGAGCTCTGGGGCCGCACACCCACCCCGGAGGAGCTGCGGGCCTGCCGGGGCAGCACCGACTGGGAGATCGTGGACGAGCTGCATCGGATCCAGGCGGGCGGGCCCATCTCGGCTTCGGGCTACGGGGCCTTCGAGGCCCGGATGCTGGCCCGGTTCCAGCGGGAATTCCATCCCCAGGCCCGTCGGCCCCAGGTCTTCGACGGCATCCTCGGGGGACTGCACCTGCTGGCCCGGCGCCACCCCGTCTGGCTGGTGAGCGGGAACGTGCCGGGGGTCCTCGAATTCAAGGCCCGGGCCCTGGGCGTGGATCCCGCGGTCCGCCTCCAGGGCAGCGAACCGGGCCTGGACCGGGCCGCCCTCATCCTCCGGGCCCTGGATGGATGCCCGGGGCCCCACCTCTACGTGGGGGACCGCCCCCACGACCGGGAGGCCGCCGACCGGGCGGGCGTGGCCTTCCTCGGCATCGGGGCCGCGGTACCCGGGCCCCACCCGATCCTGGACCCCGACGCGGAGGCCCACCGGCTCCTGGAGGCGGTGGAGCGGCTCTGCGGCGGCCCCGCCGGAATTCGCTGATGCCCCCGGTGGACACGACCCGCGTGGTGGAGACACCTGAAGGGGTGGAGCTTCTTCTCCGGCCCGCAGGGCCCGTGGCCCGGGCCCTGGCCCTCTTCCTGGACCAGCTCCTCGTTTGGCTGGGGATGGCCATCGCCTTCATCGGCCTGGCCCCCCTGGGCCCCGTGGGCCTGGGCCTGGGCCTCGTCCTGTTCTTCCTGGCCCAGTGGCTCTACCCCGTGGTCTTCGAGGCGGGGCGCTCGGGACAGACCCCCGGGAAGCGGATGGTGGGCCTGCGGGTCCTGATGCGGGACGGAAGGCCGGTGGGCTGGGGCCCCAGCCTCATCCGCAACCTCCTCCGGGTGGTGGACGCCCTGCCCGGGGCCTACACGGTCGGGCTCGTCAGCGTGCTGCTCTCCCCGGATTTCCAACGGCTGGGAGACCTGGTGGCCGGCACCCTGGTGGTGCACGTGGAGCCGAGGACCGGGCCCCAGGACCTCCCGGAGGCGGAGGCCCTGGCCCCTCCCCAACCCCTGGGCCAGGAGGAGCGAGCCGCGCTGCTGGCCTTCGCGGAACGCAGTCCCCGTCTCAGCCCCGCCCGGGCCCAGGAGCTGGGGGACATCCTGGAGCCCCTCACGGAGGCCACCGGGGAGACGGGCCTGCGACGCCTGCTGGGCATGGCCCGCTTCGTCCGGGGCCAGAAATGAAGCAGCAGGCCTTCGAGGCCCGCCACCGGGATCTGTGGGAGGCCCTTCGGGGCTGGATGGACGGGCAGCCCACCCTCGCTCCGGAGGAGGTGCCGCCGGCCTACCGCCAGCTCTGCCACCACCTGGCGGTGGCCCGGGAGCGCCACTACAGCCCGGCCCTGGTGGAGGATCTCCAGCACCTGGCCCTGGACCTCCACCAGCGCCTCTACGGCGCCCGCACCGGGGAAGGGAGAGGGGCCTTCCGCTTCCTCTTCCGGGACCTACCCCGGGAGGTCCGGGCCGAGGGCCGGCTGGTCCTCGCCGCGGCCCTCCTCTTCTTCGGCCCCCTCCTGGCCGCCTTCCTTCTGGTGAGGGCCCAGCCTAACCTCGTCCACCTGGTCCTCAGTCCCGAAGAGGCGGCCAAGTACGCCCAGATGTACGACCCCAAGGCCCCGGGGCCCCTGGACGGCCTGGGGGCCAGCCGGGACGTGCAGATGTTCGGCTTCTACATCCTCAACAACATCGGCATCGATTTTCAGTGCTTCGCCTCGGGCCTGCTGGCGGGCCTGGGCCCCCTGTTCTACCTGCCCTTCAACGGCCTGCACGGGGGCACGGTGGCGGCCCATCTCACGAACCTGGGGCTCACCCGGACCTTCTACGGCTTCGTCAGCGGCCACAGTTCCTTCGAGCTCGTGGGGGTGGTCCTCAGCGGCGCTGGGGGGCTGAAGATGGGCCTGGGCCTCGTCCATCCCGGCCGTCGCTCGCGGCTGGAGGCCCTGAAGGACGGGGCCCGCCGGGGGGCCCGCCTGCTGGTGGGGGCCGCGGTCCTCACCTTCGTGGCGGCCTGCTTCGAGGGCTTCTTGTCCGCCAGCCCCGGGGTGCCCTGGGGGGTCAAGGTGGCGCTGGGCCTCTCCTTCTGGGCCCTGCTGCTCGGGTGGCTGGGGCTGGCGGGACGGGGGACCGAATGCTGACGGGTTCCCTGGGCTTCGTCCCGCGTACCCGGAGGCCCCTGGAGGCCCTGGACCTGGGGCTCGGGCTCCTGCAGGCCCACCTCGGGCCCGTGCTGGTGCTCTGGGCCGCGCAGCTGGGCATCCTGCTGGCCCTCCTCCTGCCCTTCACCCTGGGAAGCCCCCTGAGGACGCTGGCCTGGATCTGGTGGCTGAAGCCGTGGCTGGACCGGGGCACCCTCTTCGTGCTTAGCCGGGGGGTCTTCCACCAGCCCCACGGCTTCTTCGAGTTCCTGAGGCAGTGGAAGGCCGTCCATCGCCGGGGTCTCGTCGCCTCCCTCCTGTGGCGCCGCCTCTCCCCCCTCCGGGCCTTCCTGCTGCCGGTCTTCCAGCTGGAGGGCCTCGGGGGCGCGGCCTACCGGGCCCGTCGCGCGGTCCTGCGGCGCCAGGGGGCCTGGACCGCGGCCCTGCTGACCCTCGCGGGGCAGTTCTTCGCCCTGCTCACCTTCCTCGGGGCCATCGGGCTCCTGCAGGGCATGCTGCCCCCGGGAACCCGAATGAACCTCTGGGCCCTCATAGACCTGGCGCCACCCCCCTGGTTCAAATGGGCCCTCTTCGGCCTGGGCCTGGTGGCCCTCACCCTCACGGAGCCCTTTTACGTCGCCGCGGGTTTCGCCCTCTACCTCAACCGGCGCACCCAGCTGGAAGGATGGGACCTGGAGCTCGCCTTCCGCCGGCTTCGGGCCCGGCTGGCGACGGGCTCCCGGACGGCCCTGGTCCTGCTGCTCCTGGCCCTGCCCCTGGCGGCCCAGTCGATCCCCGTCCCTCCCCCAACCGAGGCCGGGGAAAGCCTCGATCCGCCGGACTCGACCCCCCTTCGTCCCTCCTGCCCGGCCCGGGAGCGGGCCCAGCGGATCCTGCGGGAGGACCCCGCCTTCCGCCACACCCGCACCGAGACCCGCCCCCGCTATCGCCCCTCCGAACGCCTGCCCCGCTGGCTGCGGGCCCTCCTGGACGCCCTCTTCGGGCCGAAGGGAAAAGGGACCCCGAGCCGGCTGGACCCCAGCGCCTTCGCTTGGGTCTGGGAGATCGTCGCCATCCTCGGCAAGGCCCTCCTCGTGGGTTCCGTCGTGGGCCTGGTCCTGTGGCTGGTCTACCGATTCCATCACCGGGCGGCCGGAATCCGCGTGGAAGGCGAGTCCTGGCAGGCGCCGGAGGCCGTGGCGGGCCTGGACATCCGGCCCGAAAGCCTCCCTCCGGACGTGCCGGGCTCGGCCCGCCTCCTCTTCGCCAAGGGCCGGGCCCGGGAGGCCCTGGCCCTGCTCTACCGCGGCGCCCTGGCGGAGGTGGTGCACGGGCGGAACCTGGACATCCCCCCCAGCGCCACCGAAGGGGACTGTCTGAGGATCACCCGGGAGTGGCTGGACCCCCCTTCGGCCGAGGCCTTCAGGGCCCTGACCCTGGGCTGGCAGCGCCTGGCCTACAAGGCGGAACCGCCCTCCGCCGAAGCCTTCGAGCAGCTCTGCCTGGCCTGGCCCTCGGCCTTCGGGGGCCGCCCGTGAGGAGGCCCCTTCGCCTGCCCGTCCTCCTGCTGGCCCTGGGCCTGGCCGCGCTGGCGGGCCTCGCCTGGGCCCTCCGGGACAGCTTCGTGCGGGTCCCCCAAGAAGTGGAGACCGGATTTCAGGGGGAGGCCCTGACGAACCCCACGCTCCTGCTGGAAAAGGTCCTGCGAGCCGAGGGCCGGGTGGTCCTGCGGAAAGGGGGCCCCCTCCTCGCCCAGGAGCTCCCGGAGGGGGGCGTGCTGCTGCTGTTGCGGGTGGACCAGCCCCTGAGCCCCGGCGAGGTCGGCGTGCTGCTGGACTGGGCGGCCCGGGGGGGGCACCTCCTTACGGACGGCAGCGCGGCCCCCTTCAACGACGAACGGGGTTTGGCGGCCCTGCACCGGGCCCTGGATACGAGCCTGGACAACGCCTTGGGTGCGGGCCCCGAGGCCCAGGTGGAGCGGAAGACCCTGGAGCAGGACACCTTCCCGGGGGAAGCCGCCCCCTACCGGATCCGCCGCAGCGCGCGGTGGCGCCTGAAACCCTCCCACCCCGAGGCCTGGGACCTGAGGCTGGGCGCCAAGGCCGGGGACGTGCTCCTCAGCCGCCCCTGGGGGCGGGGACGACTCACCCTCACGCCGGATCTCAACTTCGTCTACGGCCAGCACCTGGTGACCTACGAGCACGCGGACTACCTGGACCGCCTCCTGGCCCTCCATCCCGCGTCGGGCACCGTCGCGGTCTGGTCCCAGCCCGTCGCCCAGCCCCTCTTCGCCTGGCGTTGGACCCCTGCCCGCCCCGCCCTCCTGGGCCTGCTGCTCCTCGCCTCCGCCTGCCTCTGGGCGGGCGGGTCCCGCTTTGGCCCCGCCCTTCCGCCCCCCTCGCCCCTGCGACGCTCCCTCCTGGAGCACCTGCGGGCCTGCGGGGCCTTCGTGTGGGGCCGGGGGGGCCAGGCCCACCTGGTGGCTCGCACCCGGGAGGCCCTCCTCACCCGGGCCCACCGCCTGAACCCCGCCTTTGGCGCCTGGGACCTGGGGGAGCGGGCCCATTGGCTCGCGGGGAGCACCGGCGGCCCCGAGGACGCCATCGCCGCGGCCCTGGACGACCGGCCGGGCCGTCCCCCCCAGCTCCTGGCCCAGGACCTCGTCCTCCTCGAACAGCTGCGCCAACGCCTTCTGGCCCTTCCCAAGGATCGCCCATGACCCTCGACGCCCCCACCCCCCTCGACCCCTCTCCGGCCCTGGCCGGGATCCCGGCCCTCCGCGCGGAGATCCGGAAGGCCCTCGTGGGCCAGGAGGCGGTGCTGGACCAGGTGCTGGCGGCCTTCCTCGCCGGGGGTCACGTCCTGCTGGAGGGGGTGCCCGGCCTGGGGAAGACCCTCCTGGTCCGGGCCCTGGCCACGACCTTCCGGGGGGCCTTCTCCCGCATCCAGTTCACCCCGGACCTCATGCCCAGCGACGTCATGGGGCACGCGGTCTGGGACCCCAAGAGCGAGCGCTTCCATCTCCGCAAGGGTCCCGTCTTCACCAACCTGCTGCTCGCGGACGAGATCAACCGCGCCCCCGCCAAGACCCAGGCGGCCCTGCTGGAGGTCATGCAGGAGCAGCAGGTGAGCCTCGAGGGCCAGAGCCTCCCGGTGGCGGCCCCCTTCATGGTCCTGGCCACCCAGAACCCCATCGAGCAGGAGGGCACCTACCCCCTTCCGGAGGCCCAGCTGGACCGCTTCCTGCTGAAGGTCCACATCGACTACCCCGAGGCCGGCGAGGAGGTGGACCTGGTGCGCCGGGTGACCGCCGGCGCCGTGGGGGACGCCCTGCGTCTGGACGGGGTCGAGGCCATCATGGGCCCCGCGGAGGTTCTCGAACTCCAGCGGCGGGCCGCGAGCGTCGTCGTGGACGACAGCGTCCTGGACTACGCCGTGCGTCTTGGGCGCGCTTCCCGCCAGTGGCCCGGCATCGCCCTCGGCGCGGGCCCCCGGGGCGCCATCGCCCTGGTGCGGGCCGCCCGGGCGATGGCCCTCCTCGAAGGGCGCGACTTCGCCACCCCGGACGACGTGAAGCAGATGGCCCTGCCCGCCCTCCGCCACCGCATCCAGCGCAGCCCGGAAACCGAGATCGAGGGCCTCTCCAGCGACGACCTCCTGAGGGCCATCCTGTCCAAGGTCCCCTCCCCCCGCTCATGATCCCCTCCGGCCGCCTCCTCCGCCTCCTGGCGGCCTGGGCCCTCCTGGGCCTGGGGGCCTCCCTCTGGCCCCGCCTGGGCCTCGCCTGGCGCGGCTCCGGCCTCGTCCTGGGGGGCCTCGTCTTAGTGGATCTCGCGCTGGCCTCGAGCCTCCGGGGCCTCGGGGCCAGCCGGGAGGTGCCGGGCAGCCTGGCCCTGGGCGAGTGGAGGGAAGTGCGACTCCGCCTCGCCAATCCCACGTCCTTCGCCCTGTGGGGGGAGGTCTTCGACCACCACCCCGCGGACTTCCTGAGCCGGGGCCTTCCGGCCCTCCACCGCCTCCCAAGCCGGGGCCACCTGGACCTGGTCTACCAGGTCCGGCCCGCCTCCCGGGGGGCCCGGGACTTCGGTCCCGTCCAGCTCCGGGTCCGAGGTCCCCTGGGCCTCCTGGTGCGGGACCTGCGCCTGCCGGCCCCCCGGACCGTGAAGGTCTTCCCGGACTTCGCGGCCGTGAGCCGCTACGCGCTGCTGGCCACGGACCAGCGCCTCTCCATGCTGGGCATCCTCCGGAAGCCCCGCCGGGGCCAGGGCCTGGACTTCCACCAGCTCCGGGAATACCGGGAGGGGGACACCCTGCGCCAGATCGACTGGAAGGCCACCGCCCGCTCCCGCAAGCTCATCAGCCGGGAGTACCAGGACGAGCGAGACCAACAGGTGGTCTTCCTCCTGGACTGCGGGCGGCGCATGCGCAGCGAGGACGCCTGGGGCTCCGAGCAGCTGGGCCACTTCGACCAGGCCCTCAACGCCCTCTTCCTGCTCGGCTTCGTGGCCCTCAAGCAGGGGGACGCGGTGGGCGTCGCCACCTTCGCCGAGGACCACCCGCGCACCCTGGCGCCGCGCAAGGGCCTCCCGACCCTGGAGCACCTCTTCCAGCGCCTCTTCGACCTGCAGCCCACGTCCCACGCCCCGGACTACCTGGGGGCGGCGGAGGGCCTCCTCCGACGCTTCCGCAAGCGCAGCCTCGTGGTGCTCATGACCAACCTGCGCGACGAAGAGGACTCCACCCTCCTGCCGGCCCTGGACCTGCTCCGCAGCCGCCACCTGGTGCTGCTGGCCAGCCTGCGGGAGACCGCCGTGGACCGCCTTCTGGCCCAGCCGGTCGCGGGCTTCGAGGCGGCCCTGGAGCACGCCGCCGTCCACGACTACCAGGCCCGCCGCCACCTCGTGTTCCAGCGCATCCTCCACGGCGGCACGCGGATGCTGGACGTGAACCCCGAGCAGCTGCCCACGGCCCTGGTGAACCGCTACCTGGAGCTGAAGGCCAGCGGGGTGTTCTAGCCGCCCTTGAAAAACCCCTCCAGTCGAATCAGGCAGCCTCTGGGAGTGGCTGAGCCCTGCTGAGCACCTCCAACCGAGCCAACAGGCCTTCCACCCCGTCCCTGGCTTCGCCCGTGAGGAGGCGTAAAAGGGCCCGGAGGCGAGCCAGGATCTTGCGGAGGTTGTGGCCGGCGCCGCAGAGGAGGGCGTTCATGGCGTCTCCCGCCATGCCCTTGAGGAAGTTCCGGCCCAGGTGCCCTTCGGTCTTCATGTGGCCGATCTCGGGTTCTATCGCGGACCGGTGCCGGAGCTGGCGTTTCAGGGTGGGTCCGAGCTTCCGCGTGCCGCTGATGAGCACCTTCGTGCGCGTCTCCGGCACGCCGTGGCCCTTGTATCCCCGATCCACGAAGGCCAGCTTCGGGGCCTTGCCGGTGAGGCGTTCCACTTGGTCGAGCTGACCCTCCAGCGTGTGGCCGTCGTAGGGGTTCTCGCGGCAGCTCTGGATGCCCACGCAGAAGCGCTCCTTGTGGGTCATGGCCAGGCTCACCTTCACGCCGAACTCGTAAGGTTTGTGGGCCTTCCCCTTGGCAATGCACTCGACCTCCGGCGCGTGCAGGCTGTACAGCTTGCCCCTGGCCTTCCGCTTCTGGGTGAGCAGCAGCTCCGCCAGCATCAGCGTGCCCTTGTGGCGGGCGTAGGCCTCGTCGCTCAGCTTGCGCTCCACGTCACGCAGCACCCGTCCCGCCAGGGTCTTCAAGGATTTCTGAGCCTTGCGGGCCCGCTTGAACTGTGACCGAAGGGAATCCCTTTAGGGGCTTGGCCTTTGCGTAGCGGGCGTGCTGGCTGAAGGTGTTGCGTACCGTTCGGGTGTAGGACTGGCGCAGCTCCAGGGTTTCGATATTGGCGATATGGACCATCGACGCGTGCACCTTCCGGTAGAGGCTGGCGTCCGTCGGATGGGCCACGGCTTTGGGCTGCACGGTGGTGTCCACGATGACCTTTTCCACACTGCGCTCGGTGATGGTCTTCGTCCGCTTGCCCGCCTCGATGGTCAGCCCGAGCAATTTCTCGCAGCCTCCTTCGCCCAGGCGCTTGCGCCACTTGCTCATCTGGCTCGGGCTGATCGGAAGCTCGTGCTGAAAATACTCCTCGCCCGTGAAGAACTGCCAATAGGGGTTCTCCCGCCACTTGGCCACCACCTCCCCATCCGACAGGCCGTAGGTGTGCTTGAGCAGGTGCAGCCCCGCCATCAGGCGGATCGGAATGCCGGGCCGCCCATTGTCGGGGCAATACAAGGCACCGAACTCCGCCTCCAGCGCACTCCAATCGATCACCCCCGGCGAAAGCCTGTCGACCTTCGATCTTACCCGTGCTGGCGGAAGTGATCATGCGCGGGGTTCCCAAGTGGTCCGAATGCAGTTCGTGAATGCCATCCGCGTCGATTTCCGCGATGGCGAGATCTCCCAGGTAGATCACGTCCCGCTTCCACTGACTGGGTGTCCCGCCCGCCGCCAGGACCTGCGTGGGCTCGCCGCACGAGGTCCAGGAGCTTTGACTGGACGCATCCGAGCCCAGGGCCAACCCGCCTTCAATGCCTTCCTGCAGCACCGTCCCCCGCGCCGAACCGCTCACCAGCACGTCGTCGTAGGCCACGCTGGTGGCGTTGGTCGCGGCGGAAGAAGTGGGCGTGAACATGTCCCCGTAGAGATGCAGCCACAGCGTATCACTGCGGCTCATCACCAGGCTGAGCTGGAGCTTTTGCCAGCCGCCGTTGCCCACTTGGCTGGTGAAGACCTTGTTATCGTCGAGGGCGGGGGGAAGCCCGTCCATCACGGCCACGGCTCCGCTGACCCCGGAGGGTGCCTTGAACCACACGGACACGCTCACAGTCTCTCCCGCCGCGAAGCTGCCCAGGTTCCTGGATAGGGCGCCGGGGGAGTCGCTTACCGTTATGAAATTGTCAAAGACAGTCCGACATACCAACACAAATCATAAATCATTCGATGGAAAAACTCTTGATTGAAAAATGGTCCACTCGGGTGCATGGCTTATTTTCAAAAATCAAGGATTCGAGGTCTCGGTTTAGTTTGACGCTCGCATTGCCAACTCGAGTTGGCGCCCAGCTTTGACCCGATTTTACAATCATATAACATTCATCCTCCAACTTTCCTTTACAATCCTTACGAACCATGACAAGGGTTCGCTCTGAACCAGGAATAGAGAACGTCATCAACTCTAAGGAATCGCAGCCAAGGTTCTTTGACATTGAGAACAGAAGGGTTTGAACTACACCCCCGGTATTTCCCGCAATTTTTCTTACAGGCTTATCAGAAGCTGTCATGTACCCTCCAATCAGCAACTGAATTGCAGCTAGCTTAAAATAGATGTATTTCACCATTTCACCGCTCCTGAAATAGTGGACCCGAACTTGAAAGCATCCGCCTCTATTGGTATTCGCCTGTAATCATTCAAGTTGCCCATTCTTATACAAAGTTTTTCCATGGATATTTGACCTGCTACATCTTTCATGGAGTAAGTGTTTCCATTTATTGAAAGTGACCCCTTGTTTACCTCGGCAAACTGCCAAGCATGGCGAATCTCATGAGCAACCTTGTCAGTAAGTACTTCTCTTGACTCAATCTTTGATATGTCAACTTTGATCTGGTTGACCACATATCCAGTGAGTTTCCCATCAGAATCATGAGTTTCGCTTACCGAAGTTTGAGCTTCACCAGGGATGCTATGCGGAAGGGTTATTACTATATCGCTTAGGTTGATGCCTGCCCCTGTAAATATCTGAGAGAGCGTGTTAGATCCATCAAGCATGTGCTGAACTGCAGCTTGAAGCTGCGCGTTGGTCGTAATGGGAACTTGGCTGCCATTTGCGGCTCCCCCGGTCGCTTCGACAGTTGTCTGTGCCGCTCTCTCTTTTTCCTTTTCATCCGCCAAAGGATCGCCCACGCCGACCTGTGCGCTTCCGCCTGCGGCGAAGCCCGAGTAGTCCGTCAGCTCCAGGGGGCTCCCGTGGGCATAGGCGAACTGATGGGCCTGGTTGGGATCAGCCCCGTGGTCGCTATTCAGGAACCTGTGCCAGGCCGGACTGTAGAAGCGGCCTCGCATGTAGATGAGGCCCGTGGCGTCCGTCTGGATGTGGCCGGTGTAGCCCGTCAGGGGCTGATACCCGTTCGTGTAGGAGGGATTATCGATGCGTTCGCCGAAGGCGGCATAGGCTTGGCGCCCCTCGACCCTTCCGGTGGCTGCGGCTGTAATGATCCGCGGGGTTCCCAAGTGGTCCGAATGCAGTTCGTGAACCCCGTCCGCATCGATCTCGGCAATGGCGAGATCGCCCAGATAAATCACGTCCCGCTTCCACTGGGTGGGGGCTCCGCTGGCACTGGCCAATTGCGTGGGCTCCCCGCAGGAATACCACGAGCTTTGACTGGTCGGATCCGTGCCTAGGTTCAGACCGGACTCAAAGCCTTCCTTCATCACCGATCCGCGCTGCACGCTGGTCACCTGAACATCGTCGTAGGTTACCGAAGTGGCCGCGGTGGCGGAAGCGCTGGTGGCGGTGAACTGATCCCCGTAGAGATCCACCCATAGGGCATCGGCCCGGGTCATGACGT
>CAYSXG010000051.1:0-3959 GCA_964434895.1 uncultured Solibacteraceae bacterium
TCTACCTGGGCCTCGCCTACTACAACCAGAAGAAGTACGACAAGGCCCAGGCCGCCTTCGACCAGATCATCCGCGACCACGCGGCCTCCAACCAGTTCCTCCCCGCCCGCCTCAAGCGGGCCCAGTGCCTGGCCAAGCTGGGCCTGAACCCCGCCGCCATCCGTGCCTTCAAGGACCTGGTGGAGGGCTTCCCGGGCACGGCGGAGGCCCGCACCGCCGCCCAGGAGCTGGCGGACCTGGGGATGTAGGCGACCCATGCGCGAGCTCTGGCGCGTCCCGGTCCGCATCGACCTCGCCGGCGGCACGCTTGATCTCTGGCCCATCTACGCCATGCTGGAGGGCTGCTCCACCGTCAACGCCGCCGTGGATCTCTGGATCGAGCTGGAGGTGGAGCGGGGGGGCGAGCCGGGGGAGATCCGCAGCGAGGATCTGGGCCTTTCCTTCAGCGCGAATCCCTGGCCCTGGAGGGCCCCGGAGGGGCTGGGCTGGGTCTGGCGGGTGCTCAACGCTGCGGCCCGCAAACCCGCGGGCCTCCTTCTTCGCAGTCCCGTTCCCAAGGGCTCGGGCCTGGGGGCCTCCTCCTGCCTGGGAGTCGGCCTGCTGGGGGCGAGCCTGGGCCTCGAGGCCGGCGAGGCCTTGGCGGAGCGGGTGCCCCTGCTGCGGGACCTGGAGGCCCGGGAGCTGCAGACCCCCACGGGCTGGCAGGACTACTATCCCGCGGCCCTGGGGGGCTGCCTGGCCCTGCACTGGGACCGGCCCTCGCCGAGGTGGGAGCGGCTGGAACCCCATCCCGAGCTCATGGAGGACCTGCTGGTCTTCTACACGGGCCAGCCCCATCACTCGGGCCTCACCAACTGGGAGGCCTACAAGCGCTTCATCGAGGGGGACTTCCAGACCCGCGCGGCCCTTTCGGAGATCCGCGGCGTCGCCCAGGAAATGGCCCTGGCGGTACCTCGGGACGCCGCCGCCGTGGGCGAGCTCCTGGAGCGGGAGGGCCAGGCCAGGGCCCGCATCTCCCGGGCGGTGGAAACCGAGGCCATGGCCGCGGTGCGGGAGCGGGGCCGGCGGGAGGGCTGGTTCCGGGGCATGAAGCCCTGCGGGGCCGGGGGCGGCGGCTGCTGCGTGCTCGTGGTGAAGACGGGCCGCAAGGAGGAGGCGGAGGCCGCCCTTCGGGCCATGGAGCTGCCGGCCCTCCCCCTCGCCCTCACGCCCCTGGGTCTGCACCGGCTGGGCTGATCAGGCCCTCAGCCGCCCCAATAGGGTTCCCAGATCCCCCCGCAGGGGGGCCTGGCCGGGCTGCCCCAGCAGCTCCCGCAGCCGGCCGTCCCGGCGCCCCATGGGCAGGGCGGCCAGCCGTTCCGCGGGAACCCAGGCGAGGTCCCCCCGGGGCGGGAAGGGGGCCGGGAGCCGCAGCCGCAGGGGCTCCACGTGCTCCCGGCGGTGGCTGTAGACCTGGGTCCAGCCCCCCCAGGCCGTGGCTTCGACCCCGTAGGGCGGGGCGGCTTCTGCGGCCCCTTCCAGCTCCGGGGCCTCCAGGACGGGCCAGGTCCAAAGGCCCGCCAGCAGGCCCTCCGCCGCCGGGGAGCGCAGCAGGTAGGCGCCGGGGGCCTCCACCGCCAGGAGCAGGAGGTCCAGTTCCTTGGCCTTGGCGCGCTGGGCCGGGGGCGGGATCAGGGCCTGCAGTCCCCTCGCCCGGGCCCCGCAGCCGTCCGAGAGGGGACAGGCCCCGCACTTGGGGGCCGGGCCGCAGACCGTGGCCCCGAGTTCCATGAGGGCCTGGGTGGTGCGGGAGGGGCCGTGGGCCTCCAGGGCGGGACGCAGCCAGGAGCGCAGCTCCGCCGCCCGGGCCTTGGGGTCGCCCTCCAGGGCCAGCAGCCGGGCCAGGACCCGGAAGGCGTTGCCGTCCAGGGCCGGCTCCGGCCACTGGAAGGCGATGGAGGCCACGGCGGCGGCGGTGTAGGGCCCCAGCCCCGGAAGGGCCAGGAGGCCCCCCAGATCCTCGGGCCAGCCCCCCTCCGCGATGGCCTTCGTCGCCGCCTGCAGGTGCCGGGCGCGGCGGTAGTAGCCCAGCCCCTCCCAGGCCTTGTGGACCTCCTCCTCCGGGGCCCGGGCCAGGTCCCCGGCGGTGGGGAAGCGCTCCATCCACCTCCGGAAATAGGGGATCACCGTGGCCACCTGGGTCTGCTGCAGCATCAGCTCCGAGACCAGCACCGCGTAGGGGTCCGGGTGGGGTCGGTCCAGGTCCCGGGCCCGCCAGGGCAGGTCCCGTCGTCCCTCCTCGAACCAGGGGGCCAGGGGGGCCAGGAGCTGCGCGGCCTCGGGCTGCGCGGGGCCGGCGCCGCGGCCTTCCTTTCCACTCATCGCTCTCGCCTCCAACGTAAAACGGAGCGCCCGAAGGCGCTCCGTTCGTTGGTGCCCGCGAGCAGACTCGAACTGCTACGGCTTGTGGCCACCACCCCCTCAAGATGGCGTGTCTACCAATTTCACCACGCGGGCAGCGTGAACATTCAGGATGCCATCGACGCTCCCTGGCGTCAACGCGGACTTCTGTGAAGGCCGCTCAGGGCTTGGCGGGGGCGGCCGGGGGGACGGGGGCCTTGGCCGGGGCCGGGGCCGAGGCCGCGGGCTTGGAGCCCAGCTTGTCCAGCACCGAGCGGTTGCTCTTCACGATGAGGATCTCGATGACCAGGGAGGTCAGGAAGAAGCCCGCCGCCAGCCAGTAGGTGGCCTTGGCCAGGAAGGGGGCGGCGCCCTGGGCGCCGAAGGCGGTGTTGGCGCCGCCGCCGCCGAAGGTGGCCCCCAGGCCGCCGCCCTTGGAGCCGGGCTGCAGGAGGACCGCGCCGACGAGCAGCACGCACACGAGGATGTGAAGGGTCAGGACCAGGCCGTTCATGGATACTCCGAACCCTCAATCTTATCCCATCGGAGGGGAATGGCCCTCCAGAAACCCCGACCCGACCAGCGGGGGCACCACGGGTGACGATTCGGGGCAGGGGGGCACGCGGACCGGAGGGAGGTCGGGGGGAAATTGCCGCGCCGCTTCGGGCGGTGGATCAAATAAGTCGATTAATTCAAATTGATTCCATGTGGGGCAAGGCTATTGGCACTCTTTGTGATTGGCGATGGGTGTGGGAGGTGTCTATGCGCCGCGAAGGATGGTGGATGCCCCTGGGACTCGCGCTCACCCTCGCCTGCGGAGGCGGTGGCGGGACCGGCAGTGACCAGAGGGTCGCGGGCCCCGGCGGCCCGCCCATGAACAGCGCCGCGGGCACGGTCCGCTTCAAGGGAGCGCCCTTGGCGGGCGTCCTGGTCACGGCCTTCGACGCCAACACCAACCAGGTCCACCAGACGGCGACCACGGACGCGGCCGGCCGCTACGCCTTCCAGCTGCCCGCCTGGTCCAACGGAAGCGTCTACCAGGAATTCCAGATCTGGGCGACCCATCCCGGCTACGCCTTCCTCCCCTCCGTGGGGAGCGGCGGCACGGTCACGCGATGGGACTACACCGGCCAGTTCCAGGGCAACGGCGTGACGGACATCGCCATCTACTTCACCATCATTTCCTACCCCTGCACCCCGGCCTCCATGAACCCCCCGACGCCGGGCAAGTCCTTGGTGGACGCGGATTTCACGGCCTACGACGGCAGCAATCCGCTGCTGGCCCTGGCCCGCAGCGGGCAGACCGCGAGCTACGTCCGCGGCGACGATGGCGATCTCGCGCACGGAGTTCCGCTCCCCGCCTCCCGCTTCACCGACAATCACGACGGCACGGTGAGCGACCGTCTCACGGGCCTCCTGTGGCTGCGGGATGCGGGGGCGCTGCCTCCCGCCACCTGGAGCGCGGCCCTGACCGAAGTCGCCCAGCTGGCCAGCGGGGCCGCTGGACTGTCGGATGGATCGAAGGCCGGGGACTGGCGCCTGCCCAACCTGCAGGAACTGGAGAGCCTGGTGGACGTCTC
>CAYSXG010000051.1:3969-10964 GCA_964434895.1 uncultured Solibacteraceae bacterium
ATTGGCCGGCGGTGGCGGCGGGGTCCCCCTTCCAGAACGTCGCCTCGGAGACCTACTGGACGTCGACCTCCTACTTCGGGGGGCAGGCGGGATCGCCCAATGCCTGGGCGCTCCGCATGGCGGATGGGCGCTTCATCAACGACTCGGTGGCCAACGCCAAGGCCACCGCCCAGAACCGCGTCTGGGCCGTGCGCGCCGGCTCCGGCGGCGCGGTGCAGCTCCAGGCCACGGGCATGTGGGTCCCCTACGTTTCCGGCGACGACGGGAGCCTTCAGAGGGGGGTGCCCCTCCCCTTCCTCCGCTGGATCGACCGGGGGGACGGCACCGTGGCGGATACGCTGACGGGCCTGGTGTGGCTCAGGCAGTGCGATGCCATCAAGCTGCCCTGGGCCGAGGCGGTGGCGGCCATCCGGGCCCTCGGCCACGGCCAGGCCGGGCTCACGGACGGCTCCAAGGCCGGGGACTGGCGCATGCCCAACCGCAAGGAGATGCTGAGCCTGGCCGACCGTGCGGAGAACAACCAGGCGGACTACTTCGACGCCTCCTACACCTTCAAATGGCAGACCTCGCTCTTCCGGGCCCCGGTCTTCACGAACCTCGTCCCCTTCCAGTACTACTGGACCTCCTCCACGGATGCCGCGGACCCGACCAAGGCCTGGTCGGTCTTTAGCTGCGACTTCGGGGTCTACGACACGGACAAGGCGCTGGTGGGCTACAGCATGGCCGTGCGGGACTCGTACTAGAACCCCCACCCGGCCGCCAGGCTCCGGAGGTTCAGGGCCTCGTGGAGGCGGGAGCACTCGTCCACGAGGCGGGCGAAGTCCGAGGGCAGGAGGGCCTGGGGGCCGTCGCTGAGGGCCTTTTCCGGCTGGCAGTGGGTCTCCACCAGGAGGCCGTCGGCCCCTACGGCCACCGCGGCGCGGGCGCAGGGGATCACCAGGTCCCGGCGCCCGGTGGCGTGGCTGGGATCCACCATCACCGGAAGGTGGGTGAGGGCCTTGGCGGCGGGCACCACGCTGATATCAAGCGTGTTCCGGGCGTGGTCGGACCAGGTGCGGATGCCCCGTTCGCAAAGGATGACCCGGCGGTTGCCCTCGCCCAGGACGTATTCGGCGGCGTAGAGCCACTCCTCCAGGGTGGCGCCGGGGCCCCGCTTGAGCAGGACCGGCTTCTCGCTGCGGCCGGCCCGCCTCAGGAGGGCGAAGTTCTGCATGTTCCGGGCCCCCAGCTGGATCAGGTCCGCCACCCGCTCCACCGCGTCGAAGGTCTCCACCTCGGTGGCCTCGGTGACGATGCCCAGGTCGAATTCCCGCCTCGCCTCCTCCAGCAGCTCCAGCGCTTCGAGGCCCAGGCCCTGGAAGGAGTAGGGGCTCGTGCGGGGCTTGAAGGCCCCGGCCCGCAGCAGGCCCACCCCCTGGTCGGCCACATAGCGGGCCACCGTGAAGAGCTGCTCGCGGCTCTCCACTCCGCAGGGACCGGCCACCAGGGCGAGGGAGCCCCCGCCCACGCGGATCCCCCGCACCTCCACCACCGTCGGGCCCGGGGCCCCGTCGGCGCTGGCCAGTTTGAAGGGGGAGGTGATGGGCACCACCCGCCGCACGCCGGCCATGGGCTCGATGCGATCGGCCCTGAGGGCCTTGCTGGCGTGGGGTGCGAGGATGCTGGGGGATTCCGGATGCTCCTGGACGAAGGCGCGCACCCCGCAGGCCTCCAGGACCTCCAGGACCGCGCGCACCTGCGCCTCCGTCGCTTCGGACTCCATCAGGACCAGCATGGTGCCTCCGGGACCATGGTAGCTCCGCCCTTGATCCCGGGAGCCCCCCGAACCCATGCTTGGGTCACGGCATTTCTACCAGGAAGCCCGAGGCCCCCATGAAAAAGTCGATGACCGTCCCCGCCCTCCTCCTTGTGGCCCTGGCCTGCCAGCGGCCCGAAGTGGAGGCCTTCCGCCAGCACCCGGCCCCCGTCCGGGTGAGCCTGGTCCTTCCGGAGGGGCTTCCCGAGGCCCAGGCGGCCCGGATGGACTACGCTTCCGCCCTGCGCGCCCGGCTGGCCACCCGGGTGACCGTGGTGCCCGAGGACGTGGCCCCGCCGCCGGGGGCGGTGGAGCTGGAGGTACGGGTGACCCGCCTGGACGAGGGCCGCCCCCGGGCCGATCCCAGCCCCGTGGCGGTGGGTGTGACCACCGGCGTGGTGGTGGGCGCCCTCAGCGCCGCCTCCGGCAACCGCGGCTCCTTCTGGGACGGCCTCTTCTGGGGCTTCTGGGCCGGGGGCCACGCGGCCGCCGAGCGCGACTTCGAGCTGCGCCGCCTGGGCTACGCCCCCAGCCGCGTCAACGCCGTCGTGACGCTCCGCCAGCCCGGCGCGGACCCCCGGCATCCGCTCTACGAGTTCGATATCAGCGGCTCCGAGGTGGTCAACGCCATGGACGGCCTGCGCCGGGAGGACGCCGAGGATCCGGCGCGGGTGCGGGAGGAGGAGGCCAAGGCCCTGGCCCGGGTGGTGGTCTGGCGCCTGCAGGAGAAGTTCGAGTGGAGGAACCACGGCACGCCCAGCTTCTACCGGCCCGCGAGCCCCGAGGCGCCCCCGCCCCCCAAGGCCGAACCCGAGCCCAGCCTCCGGCGGGAGGCGGCCCCCGCCGGGCCCGTGGTGGGTTAGTGGCCGTTCCCCAGGCCCTCAACTGTCCCTCCTGCGGGGCCCCCACGGGCAGCGAGGACGTCCAGTGCCGCTTCTGCGGATCCCAACTGGCCACGGTGGCCTGCCCCCAGTGCTTCGCCATGGTGTCCGTGCGGGCCAAGCACTGCGGCCAGTGCGGCCACGCGCTGGACCTGCGGGAGGAGGGCAGCGCCAGCCGGGACTGCCCCGACTGCCGGAAGCGGCTGCATCGCACGGTCCACGCCGGCATCGCCCTGGAGCAGTGCGAGCACTGCGGCGGCGTGTGGCTGGAGCGGGAGGCCTTCGACGGCCTGGCCAAGGACCGGGAGGTCCAGGCCTCGCTGCTGGGTTTCCTTCCCCCCGGGAAGCCGGGGACCGTTCCCCTGGGGGCCATCCACTACCGCCCCTGCCCGGACTGCGGCCGCTTCATGAACCGCCTGAACTACGCCCACATCTCCGGCGTCATCCTGGACCTCTGCAAAACCCACGGGGTCTGGTTCGAAAAGGACGAGCTGCGCCAGGTGGTCGCCTTCATCCAGTCCGGCGGCCTGGACGAGGCCCGGGAGCGCCGCATCCGCGAGCTGAAGGAGGCCGGCCACCCGCGGGCCCCGGAGCTGCCCCAGGTCCCCCTGGCCCTGGCCGAGGGGCAAGGCTCCGCCTTCTCCGGCGGGACCGTCCTGACCGAGCTGGTGTGGGGCCTCCTGGACCTCTTCCAGTAGGTCCTACCGGCCCCCGGCCGTTCCCAGGAGGGAGGCGAACTTGGCGGGGTCCAGGCTGGCCCCCCCCACGAGGCCCCCGTCCACGCCCGGCACCGAGAGCAGCTCCCCGAAGCTCTCCGGCGTCACGCTGCCGCCGTAGAGCACGGGGGTCCCGCCGTGGCCGAGCCGGACCAGCTCGGCGCGCAGGAAGGCGTGGACCTCCTGGATCTGGGGGGCCTCCGCCCGACGCCCGGTGCCGATGGCCCAGACGGGTTCGTAGGCCAGCCACAGGGGGCCCGGGCCGGTTCCCGCGAGAAGGGAGAGCTGGACGGCGAGGACGCGCAGCGTTTCGCCGGCCTCCCGCTGGGCCAGGGTTTCCCCCACGCAGAGCAGGGGGAGCAGGGCGGCCCCCCGGGCCGCGACCACCTTGCGTTCCAGGGCCCGGTCCGTCTCCCCGAAGAGGGTGCGCCGCTCGCTGTGGCCGAGGATCACGCCGGCGCAGCCGGCGTCCCGGAGCTGGGCCATGGACACCTCGCCGGTGTAGGCGCCCTGGGGGGCCTCGTGGGCGTTCTGCCCGAAGACCTGGACCCCCGTATCCCGCAGCGCTTCCGCCAGGGGCAGGAGCAGGGGGAAGGGCGGCGCGATGGCGGCGGTGACCCCCGCCGGAAGCGGGCCCCGGGCCCGCACCGCCGCGACGAAGGCCTCGGCCTCCGCGCGGAGCAGGTGCATCTTCCAGTTTGCGACGACGTAGCGCCTGCGGAAAGGCTATCCGCGAAGGGAGGCCCGCGCGTAGGAGGCGGGGGTCCGGCCCAGCAGGGCCTTGAAGTCCCGGTTGAAGTGGGCCTGGTCGCAGTAGCCCAGGGCGATGGCCAGGCCGGCGAGGTCCTCCGCCTCGCCGGCCTCCAGGCGGGCCATGGCCTCGTGGAGGCGGTAGCGCTGGATCACCCACTTGGGGCTGACGCCTACGCAGTCGCTGAAGAGGCGCTGGAGGGCCCGCAGGCCGAGGCCTGCCCGGGCCGCCACCGCTTCGGCCCGCATGAGGCTGGGGTCCTCCAGGATGAGGGCCACGATGGCCCGCGCCTCCTGGGCCTGGGGATGGGGGGGCGGCAGGCGGCGGAGCAGGAAGGCCTCGCCCAGGGCGATGGCCGCGGCCACGTCGTCGCCGCAGCGCAGCACTGAAGCTTCCAAAGTCGCGCCCTCGGGGCCGAAGGCTTCCCCCAGAGGTAGGACCCGGTCCGCCAGGCCGGAGACGGGGCCCGTCCAGAAGGGGCGGAAGCAGCCCGGATGGAACTTGATGCCGAGGACCCGTCCCCGGCCCTCCAGGAGGCGGACGAAGCGCGTGGAGCTGGGCCCGCCGAGACCGGAGCGCCCCTCCTCGATCACCAGGTGGACGCAAGGGTGGGGCAGGGTTTCCACGGTCTTCGGCGCGGGCAGGTCCCAGGCCACGGACCAGAAATGCTCCACGAAGGCGTCCAGGGGCGGTTCCGGCAGATGGCGCCCCGCGGGCGCTTCGCGCTGCATGGCCTGCTGCCCTACCACGCCCCGGGGCTTCCATTCGACGGGTGTGGCCATGAGGTCCTGCTCCTTCGGCGTCGCGTTTCTACAATACGCGAGGTCCTTCGGGGCCGAAGCTGGGGACATCCCAGGAGGAACCATGCTGCCCGTCCCGCCCGCCCTCGTTCAAGCCGCCCCCAAGGAGATCCCCGTGAACGCCCATGCCCAAGGCACCTTCGACGTCAACGTGAAGCCCCTGACCGGGGACAACGCCGAGTGGGGGGCCTTCGGCCGCCTCTCCATCGACAAGGTCTTCCATGGGGACCTGGAGGGCACGAGCCGGGGCCAGATGCTGGCGGAGGGCGACGGCAAGGGCGAATTCGGCGGCTACGTGGCCCTGGAGCGCGTGACGGGCAGCCTCGGGGGACGCAAGGGCAGCTTCGTGCTCCAGCACAGCGGGACCCTATGGCACCGCAGGCCCGAGATGACCGTCACCGTGGTGCCCGGCTCCGGGACCGGCGAATTGAGGGGCCTCGCCGGCCGCTTCCGCATCGTCATCGAAGGCAGCAAGCACGGCTACGAATTCGAGTACACGCTGCCTTGAGACGGGATCCCTGACCTGGTGAAAGGAATCTGCGGTTCCAATACCCTTCGACGCGGTTTCAGCCCTGCAAGGCCGCGACGCCGGGGAGTTCCAGGCCGCTGAGGAATTCCAGGCTGGCGCCGCCGCCGGTGCTCACGTGGCTCATGCGGGCGGTGGCGCCGGCCTCGTGGGCGGCCGCGACGCTGTCCCCGCCGCCCACGAGCAGGAAGGCCCCCCGATCCGCGGCCTCCGCGAGGGTCTCGGCGATGGTGAGGGTGCCGCTGGCGAAGGCGTCCAGTTCGAAGACGCCCATGGGGCCGTTCCAGAGCAGGGTCTTGGCCCCGGCGATCTCCGCGGCGTAGAGGGCCACGGTTTCGGGGCCGATGTCGAGGCCCATCCGGCCTTCGGGGACGTCCTGGTCCTGGGTGAGGGCGCAGTCGGCGTCGGGGCTGATGGAATCGGCCACCACGTGGTCGAGGGGGATCCGCAGCCGCGTGCCGAGGCGGGCGGCCTCGGCCATCAGCTCCCGGGCCAGGTCCAGCTTGTCGTCCTCGCAGAGGCTCTTCCCGATGGCCCGACCCTGGGCCTTGAGGAAGGTGAAGCTCATGGCGCCCCCCACGAGGATCGCCTCCGCGCGGCCCAGGAAGTGGCGGATGAGATCGATCTTGTCGCTCACTTTGGCTCCGCCCATGACCGCCACCAGGGGCTTTTCAGGATCGTGCATGACCCGACCCAGGGCCCGCAGCTCCTTCTCCATCAGGAGGCCCGCAGCCACCCGCTCCTTGGGGAAACGGGCCACCATGCCCGACACCGAGGCGTGGGCCCGATGGGCGGCCCCGAAGGCGTCGTTGACGTAGGCCTGGGCCAGGTCCGCCAGGGCCTCGGCGAAGGCGGGCGCGTTCTTGGTCTCCCCCTTGTCGAAGCGCAGGTTCTCTAGGAGGAGCACCTGGCCCGCCCTCAGGGCCTCGGCCTCCGCCGTCACCGGCCCGCCGACGGTGCCGCCGGCCAGGCGCACGTCCAGGCCCTGCTCCCTCAGCCATGCGGCCACGGGGGCCAGGCTGAAGGCCGCCTCGAAGCCCTCGCCCTTGGGGCGGCCCAGGTGGGAGGCCAGCACCACGGAGGCCCCCTGGTCCAGCAGGTGCCGCAGGGTGGGCAGGGTCTCCCGGATGCGGGTGGGATCCGTGATGGCGCCCTCCTTCAGGGGCACGTTCAGGTCCGCCCTCAGGAAGACCCGCAGGCCGCGGGCGTCGAGGTCGCGAAGAGGGCGGAAGGGCATGGGGGCTCCGAAAAGGCGTCCGGGGTTCCTAGGAGTGTAGCCGCCCCGGTGGGGGGGCCCGGTGGGGTGGGAATCTCGAAGCCGGATCTGCCCTTGGCCCTTCTCGGCCATCTAGGGTGGGGGAAAACCCGGAGTCCCCATGCGCCTGCCCCTCCTCGCCGCCCCGGCCCTTCTCGGCCTTCTGCTCGCCTGCTCCGGATCCGGTTCCCAGGACGGGCCGCCCCCGCCGCCTGCACGGGCCCCACCCGCCTACGTCGGCCCCGGCGAGCGCGGGCGGAACCCCGTGCAG
>CAYSXG010000052.1:0-10959 GCA_964434895.1 uncultured Solibacteraceae bacterium
CTCCGCCAACGACGAAACCAAGCTCTCCTTCCAGGTCATCACCATCGATCCCGGCACCCGGAAGATGACCGTGCGGGAGTACCTGTGGAACACGCCGAATCCTTGGGGTGCCTCCATCACGGTCTCCCTGGATCCCCGGACCAACTGAGGCCGCGCCCGTGAATCCCCGCCTTTGGGGGGGCCTCGGCCTCCTGCTGACCCTCGGGCTCCTGGGCGCCCTGGGGCGCCCCCGATCCGAGGTGGCCCGGGCCTGGGGCCCCTCGACGGCGGAGGACCTCTACCGCGAGGGCCTTCGCCAAGAGGCGGGAGGGCACTGGGCTGAGGCCCGTGGGGCCTACGGCGCAGCCAGCGCCGCGGGGCACGGCGGGGGAGCTTTCCGTGAGGGCCTGATGCTCCTGGATGGGAGGGGAGGCGCCGAGGATCCCGCCGGCGCCGCCCGGGCCTTCGCCCGCGCCCTGGAACAAAGCCGCTGCGGCATTCCCGGGGCGGCCCTTCGCTTGGCCCACCTCTACGAGGAGGGCCGCGGCGTCCCGCGCAACCCGGCTTTCGCCGCCAACCTGAGGTCCGCGGGTCCTCCGGCGCCGGAGCCGGAGGAGGAGCACGTCCACGCCGCCCCGCCCCCCTACGCGGCCCTGCGGGCCAGGGCCGAGGCCGGGGACCCCCGGGCGGCGGCCTCCCTTTGCGCCCACTACCTGGTGGGCCGGGGGCGCTCCGACACCCCCTGGACCCGGGACCGGGCCCGCCTCATGGCCCTGGTGCACGGGGCCGCCCTCAGAGGGGACCTGGCCTGCCGCCTGGGCTGGATCCAGGCGAGGGCCGAGGCGGAGGACGCCGCGGCCCCCCGGGAGGCCGCGGAGCTGGCCCGGGCCGCGGCCCTCCAGCCCGCGGAAGCCCTGGCCCGGACCCCCTTCCCCCAGGCCTTCTCCATTCTGGGGAACCGCTTCCTCTACGGCGGGAAGGAGGGCGGCGGGGATCCCCGCGCCGCCCTTCCCTGGTTCGAGGCCGGGGCCCGGGTGGACGACGCGGACGCCTGGAACGCCCTGGCCCACCTTTACCAGGGGGGCCAGGGCGTGGGCGCCGATCCGGTGTGGGCCAGCTACTGCCGGGCCCGGGCCTCGGCGGCGAGGATCCGCCGGGACACGGGCTGCTGAGGGCCTATTACCAGCCCACCTGCCGGCCCTGGTTCTCCTTCTCCAGCCAGGCCATGAGGGGCTTGAAGTACTCCACCATGGCCCGGGTGCTCAGCTCCTCCCCGGTGGCCTCCTTGAGGATCTTCCGCCAGTCCTCCGTGGCGCCCTTCTCCAGCACCTTCTTGAGGAAGACGCCCACCTCCTTGTGGCCGGCGTAGTTGGCGTTCCGGGGATCCTGGTGAAGGATGCGCCGGCAGATGTGGTCGTGCATCTGGAACTTGAAGACCGTGGCCAGTCCGTAGGCGTAGTAATAGGCAGGATTGTCGTTGATGTGCGTCTTCGTGGCGGGGTCGCACCACTGCTCCCCGCGGGGGCTCGGGGGTTCGACGCCTTGGAGCTCGCCCACGAGCTTCCACCATTCGGCGTTCATCTCCTCGGGCTTCATGCCCCGGGCGTAGAAGCGGGCCTCCCATTCGGGCATGGTGCCGCAGGACCAGAAGATGAAGGGCACCGCCACCTCCAGGGCGTCGTTGAGGAGCACCTTCATCTCGTCCGCCTTGTAGTCCTGGGGAAGGACGCCCACGGACTTGAGGTAGGGGATCTGGCGGGTGGCGAGGGCAATGAGCTCGCCGGTGCCCTCGTGGAAGAAGGGGGCCGCGCCGTTGCGCAGGAGGGGCGGGACCTCGGGCCGGGTGTAGCTCATGAAGTAGTAGCCGTGGCCCAGTTCGTGGTGGCAGGTCTCGAACCACTGCATGTTGTTCTCGACGCTCATGAGGCTGCGCACGTCCTGGCCCAGGTCCACGTGCCAGCAGGAGGCGTGGGCGTTCTTCTTCCGGGGATCCCCCGCGGGTACCGGATAGAGGTCGGACCTCTGCCAGAAGGTGGCGGGCAGCGCGTCGAAGCCCAGACCCACGTAGAAGTTCTCGGCGGTCTTGACCACCCGCTCCGGGGTCCAGGTCTTGAAGTAGGGGTCGAAGTCGACGCCCCCCACGAAGCCGGTCCATTTCTGGCTCCAGCGGTTATTGATCCAGTGGGCGGGGATCTTCTTCGGGACCGGCTGGCCGTACTTCTTGGCCAGCTCGTACTTCACCCAGGTGTGGAGCTGCTTGTAGAGGGGTTCCAGCTCGCGGCGCACCTGGGCGCAGAGGGCCATCATCTCCTCGGTCTTCATGCCGTAGCCCGCCACCTGGAGGCCGAAGTAGTCGGGGTAGCCCAGCTCCTGGGCCACGCCGTTGCGCAGGCCCCGCAGCTTCACGAGGCCGTCCCTCAGCTTCACGCCGATCTCCTTGGAGGCCTCCCACACGGCCAGGCGCTCCTTGAGATCCGTGCTCTTGGCCAGGACCTCGTCGATGCCGTTGGCGCTGATGGGGGCCCCGCGGAGCTTGAACTGGAAGCCGTTCATGTCGCTGGCCTGGGCGGTTTCCGCCGCGATGCGCCGGGCCACCAGCTCGGGGTTGGTCATGGGGCCTTCGGCGGCGTTCAGCAGCACCCGCTCCAGCTCCAGCACGGTCATGGGGGCCAGCTCCTTGCGGGACTTGAGCAGCTCCTTGGCCTCCTCGATGAGGGCGGGGTTGCCGTTGAAGGCGGCGCCGGCCTTGCCGGCCCATTCGGCGGCGGCGTCGTGCTCGGGCCTGACGTCGGTGGCGGCCTTCCACTGGGCCTCGCTGGCCACGGCGTAGAGGGCCTGGTAGCCGGCGTTCACCAGTTTCAGGAACTGGTCGGCGCGCTGCTGGGCGGAGGGGGCCATCTGGCTCATGAGGGGCAGGCCGAGGACGAGGGCGGGAAGGATGCGCATGGAGGCTCCACGGTAAACCTCCATTGTGACGGGTGCGCGCGGTCGGGGTGGGTCTCGAATTTTTCAGCAGGGCAGTTGCAGGACGACGCAGGAGCCCAGGCCCACTTGGCTGCTGGCGTGGACCCGTCCCTTGTGGGCGGCCACCAGGCGCTGGACGATGGAGAGGCCCAGCCCGACGCCCTTCTCGACGTCTCCGGCCTGGGTCTGCCGGAAGGGGTCCCAGATGAGGGGCAGCTGTTCGGGGGGGATGCCGCGTCCCGTATCGGTAATGGAAACGCGAAGCCACCGCAGGCCTGCATCCACGCCGCTGCCGTACTCGAGGCTGGCCTCCAGGCGCACGGCGCCGCCCCGGGGCGTGTACTTGATGGCGTTGCCCAGGAGGTTGGCCACGGCCCGCTCCAGCTTGACCGGGTCCCCCCGCAGCTCGGGCAGCTCGTCCGGAACCTTGAACTGGAATTGCAGCCCTTCGGCCTCTGCGTGAATGCGGTGGGCCTGGGCGATCTGGTCCAGCCAGGGATAGGAATGGAACGCCGAAAACTCCAGCGGAGTCTCCCCGTGCTCGCTGCGGTACACCTCCAGCATCTCCTTCAGCAGGGACTGGACCCGCTCCATGGCCAGGTGGGCCTGTTCCAGGGCCCGGGGCTCGGCGCTGCCGCCCAGGCGCACCTCGTCCACCACCAGCCCCACGACCATCAGGGGGTTGCGGATGTCGTGGACGAGCATGGCGGTGAAGTTGCCCTTGATGACGCTCATCTCCTTCAGCTTGAGGTTGGCGTCGATGAGGTTCTCGTTCTGCTGGACGAGCTCCTTCTGCAGGCGCGCCAGGCCGATGTGGTGCTCCACGCGGGCCAGCACCTCCTCGGACTGGAAGGGCTTGGTCACGTAGTCGCGGCCCCCGGACTGGAAGGCCCTTACCTTGTCGGTGCTGTCGTCCAGGGCGCTGATGAAGATGACGGGGATGTTGGCCAGGCGCGCGTCGGCCTTCATGGCCTTGCAGGTCTCGAAGCCGTCCATGCCGGGCATGGTGATGTCCAGCAGGATGAGCTCCGGCGGATTCTTGAGGGCCGCGTCGAGGGCCATGCGTCCGCTGGGCACGGCGCGCACCCGGTAGCCCTGTTCGCGGAGGATGCTGCTCAGCAGGTCCAGGTTGGCGGGGTTGTCGTCCACGATCAGCACATTGCCTTGGGGGATGAGCATGGTCTCTCCTTACGCATCGAGGGCGGCGAGCAGTTCTTCCAGGTGGTAGGCCTTGAGCTGCTGGCGCAGACTCTGCGCGAGCCCCGCGTCCTCCACCTGGTCCACCAGGGTCAGGGCCGCGGGGGTGTCGCCTCCGGAGACCGCCTCGCGGAAGGCCTCCCGCCAGGCCTCGGGCTGGTGTCGGAGTCCGGCCAAGGAAACGGGTTCGGCCTCCACCGCCTCCGGGACCTCCCGCAGGAATTCCAAATTCAGGTGGCGCCCGATCAGGTCGAAGACCACCTCCTCCCGGAAGGGCTTCCCCAGGTAGTCGTCGAAGCCCCGGGACATCATGGACGCGCTGTCCTGATCGATGACGCTGGCGGTGATGGCGATGACCTTGACGGGCTCCGCCCCGCTCCCCAGCTCCTCGGCGCGGATGCGCTCCAGGGCCTGGTAGCCGTCCAGGCGGGGCATGCGGATATCCATCCAGATGAGGTGGGGGCGCCAGGCTCGCCACACTTCCAGGGCTTCGATCCCGTCCTGGGCGGGCCGCGCCTCGAGGCCCACGCTCTGCAGCAGCTGGCAGAGCAGGTCGCGGTTTTCGAAGCGGTCGTCCGCCACGAGGCAGCGCCGTTGGAGTTGCCCCGGAGCCAGTCCCAGCACCTTGCCCGGCGTGGGGGTGGGGACGGGGGCTTCGCTCTCCCCCAGGGGGATCTCGAAGCTGAACGCGGAGCCGACGCCTGGCTCGCTCCGCACCGCGATCTCGCCTCCCATGAGGCGGACCATGGCCTGGCTGATGGAGAGGCCCAGGCCGGTGCCCTCCGAGGCGGCGGCGCCCGCGGCCTGGTAGAAGCTCTGGAAGAGGCGGGCCTGGTCCGCCTCGGAGATGCCGGGGCCCGTATCCTCCACCTCGAAGCGGGCGCGGCCCTCGGCGTAGGCGGCCCGAAGCTCCACCTGACCCTTCGAGGTGAACTTCACGGAGTTGCCCAGGAGGTTCACCAGCACCTGCCGGAGCTTGCCCTCGTCCCCCTCCAGCCGTTCCGGGAAGCCCGGCTGCACCACCTGCCTGAAGGCCAGGTTCTTGGCCGCTGCGCGTACCGCGACCACGTCGTGAAGGGTCTGGAAGAGCTTGCCGGTGTCGAAGGTCGCCACGTTGAGCGTGAGCTTGCCCGCCTCGATCTTGGCGATGGAGAGCACGTCGTTGATGAGGCCCAGGAGGTGCTCGCCGGCGTTGTGGATGCGGGCCAGGTGCTCCTGATCGCCGGGGCTGCGGCCCTCGCCGCGGGCCATGAGCTGCGCGTAGCCGAGGATGGCGTTGAGGGGCGTGCGCAGCTCGTGGCTCATGTTGGAGAGGAAGGAGGATTTGGCCTGGCTGGCGGCCAGGGCCCGACGCTCGCTGGCCTGGATCGCGGCGTGGGCCTCGCGCACCTCCGTGAGGTCCAGGATGCAGCCCACGTAGCCCAGGAAGCGCTCCTCGTCCCACACCGGGGCCGCCAGGATCCGACCCCAGCGCAGGGCGCCGTCCGTGTGAAGGAAGCGGGCCTCCCGGTCGAAGGGGGCGTGGTTCGAGACCGCCGCGGGCCAGGCGCCGTGGACGACCGAATAGTCCTCGGGGTGGATGGAGCGCATCCAGTCCTGGAAGGGGAGTTCCCCCTCCTGCAGGCCGGTGATGGCCTGGAAGGCCGGGTTGACGTAGGACAGGGCCCCGTCCGTATCCGTGATGAAGATGCCCACGGGGGAGGAGCGGTTGATGGCCTGGAGGCGCGCCTCCCGCTCCCGCAGCAGGCGCTCCCGGGACTTCTCCTGCCGGATGTCCCGGGCCATGACGCTGAGGTGCAGCACGTGGCGCTCCCCGTCCCGATGCGCCATGAGCACCAGGTCCACGGGCAGGTCCAGGCCCCGAGGGCCCAGCATGCCGGTCTCCCCGCGCCAGTGGCCCGAGGCGAGAACCTGGGGCATGGCCTCCTCGTCCACCCCGCGCACGGCCCAGGGCGGGAAGTAGCTGAAGAGCAGCTCGGGGTCCCTCCCCTTGCTTCGCACATTGGGCCGGAGCTCCTGGAAGGCCTTGTTGGTGTAGGTGAGCTTGGGGGGGCCGGCCTGCTGGCCCTGGTCGTCCAGCGCCAATTCGGCCACGGCCACGAAGTCCGGGGAAAGGTCCAGCACCTTCCGCAGGCGGTCCTGGAAGAGCTCCGCCCGCTTCTGGGCGCTGATGTCCGTGACCACGTTCAGGAAGCCCAGGAGGACCCCCGCGTCGTTGCGGATGGGGCTGGCCACCGCCCGTCCCGGGAAGCGCCCGCCGTCCCGCCGGACGAAGGTCCACTCCCGCTGCTCCACCTGGCCGTGGCGCGGCAGGTGGGTGAGCGTGGAGGGGCCGGGCTCCAGGCACAGGCCCAGGGATTCGTTGAGCTCTCGGGTGCGTTGGGCCAGCTCCTCCGCGTCGTGGAAGAAGGCGGAGGAAGGCTGACCCACCACTTCGTCGGCGGTGTAGCCCAGCAGGTGCTCGGCGGCGTGGTTGAAGGACTGCACGCGGCCGTCGAGGTCCGTGGTGTAGATCATGGTGCGGGCGCTCTGCAGCAGGCTGCGCTGGGTGGCCTCGCGCTCCTGGAGGGTCTCCACGGATTCCTTCAGCTGCTGGCTCATGCGGTTCAGCTCCGCGGCGAGCTGGGCCAGCTCGTCGTTGCCGCGGATCTGGATGCGCTGGTCCAGCTCCCCGTCGGCCACCCGGGCCACGTGCTCCGCCATGCGCCGCACGGAGCCCCCCAGGTCCTCGGACAGGGTGTGGCCCGTGAGGACCGCGAGGATGCACCCGGCGAGGAGGAAGATCGGCGCCAGGAACTGGGTGCGCTCGGTGCTGGCCACGGCGGCCTGCATCGCCTCCCGGGCCCGGGCCTCCTTGAGGTCCGCCAGCCGGCCGAGCAGCTGGGTGAGCAGGCTCACGTGGGGCAGCATGTCGGCGTCCAGGAAGCGCCCCAACTCCGCCCCCGCGGGGCCGGCCACCAGCGCGTCCAGGGGCTCGAGGCCCGGGTCCATGCGATGGATCCGTTCATCCAGCCCGGAGACCAGCCCTTCCATCTCGCGCAGGCGCTGGTCCAGGGCCTCGAACAGCGCGGCCTCTTCGGAGGTGGCGGCGTCCGGCGGGAGGGCGCGCCAGGCCAGGCGGGCGCTGTTCGCGGCCTTCTGGATGCGGAGCTGGCCTTCGGCGGCCGGGAGGGTTCCCGCCCGCACCGCCCGGGCCGTGAGGACCAGCGTGGTGCCGTAGGCTCCGCTGATGGTGCGCAGGCGCTGGATGGGCACCAGGCGGTCCTGGAAGATGGAGGAGAGCGTGCGGGCGCTTTGCCGCAGGGCCGCCACCTGCCACAGGCCCAGGGCCGATAGCCCGACGGCCACCAGGATGATGGAGAGCCAGAGCTTGCGTGCGAGGGTCAGGCGGCGGTACCAGGAGCGCATGCGGGGCCGGGGAGGGGGTTCCCCTGCCTATCGTGGATCTGGGCCCTTCCCATGAATCCGGGGCGCCCATAAAGATCGGGCAAAAAACGGGTGGCGCGGCCTCCGCAGGCGCCGGGATGTGTCAGGATGGCGCCACGAAGCCCCCATGAGCAGCCCCCTTCCCAAGACGGTCCGCGTCCCCGAGGCCATGGCCCCCCTCTTCCTCCAGGCGGAGGCCCTGGTGAGCGGTTACTTCCAGGCCCGGCAGGACCTTCCGGAGCAGGGCACCATCGAGGTCTTCGGCCAGCGCTACGTGCTCGTGCGGGCGGCCTCCCTTTCCGTGGAGTTCTTTTCCCTGGTGCGGGAGTTGTACGGCGAAGGGCGGGAGGAGGAGGCCGACGCCTTCGCCCGCAATCTGCTCTTCGACCTGGCCCACGCCATCGGCCGGGCGGACGCCCGGGCCTTCCACGCCCGCATGGGCCTGGAGGACCCCATCGCCAAGCTCTCGGCCGGCCCCGTCCATTTCGCCCACACGGGATGGGCCTTCGTGGACATCTCGCCGGATAGCCGTCCCTCCCCGGACGAGAACTTCTACCTGCTCTACGACCATCCCTACAGCTTCGAAAGCGAGGCTTGGCTGCAGTCCGGCCAGGGCCGGGAAAGCCCGGCCTGCATCATGAACGCCGGCTACTCCAGTGGTTGGTGCGAGGCCAGCTTTGACGTGAACCTGGTGGCCTGCGAGGTGCTTTGCCGCGCCAAGGGCGATCCTTGCTGCCGCTTCATCATGTCCCCGCCGGCGCGCCTCGAGGGCCACCTCGCGGCCTACCGGGAGGCCCAGCCCCACCTCGCCCCCCGGATGCGGGACACGGAGATCCCGGACTTCTTCGCGCGAAAGCGCCTGGAGGAGGAGCTGCGGCGCAGCCGCGACGAACTGGAGCTGCGGGTGGCGGAGCGCACCCGGCAGCTGGAGGAGGTCTTCGAGCAGCTGCGCCAGACCCAGAAGCTGGAGGCCCTGGGTCGGATGGCCGGGGGCATCGCCCACGACTTCAACAACCTGCTCACGGCCATCCTCGGCTACGCGAGCCTGGCCCAGGCC
The DNA here is from genome assembly GCA_964434895.1 of uncultured Solibacteraceae bacterium. Lineage (GTDB taxonomy): Bacteria > Acidobacteriota > Holophagae > Holophagales > Holophagaceae > CAYSXG01. Next base: position 8,624 of record CAYSXG010000052.1, read on the forward strand.
CACCTGGAGGAGGGCCACCCGGCCCGGCGCCCCCTGGAGCGCCTGGAACAGGCGGGCCTGAGGGCGGGCCAGCTCACCCGCCAGTTGCTGGCCTTCAGCCGCCGCCAGGTCCTCCAGCCCCGGGTGCTGGACCTCAACGGGCTCCTGCGGCGCACCGCGGCCCTGCTCCGGCCCCTTTTGGGGGAGCCGGTGCGCCTGGATCTGGACCTGGGCCCGGGCCCTTTAAAGATCAAGGCGGACCCCAGCCAGATGGAGCAGGTGATCGTCAACCTGGCGGTGAACGCCCGGGACGCCATGCCCCAGGGAGGCCAGCTCCGCATCGCCTCGGGGAGGGCCCCCGGGGGCGAGGTTCGCCTGGACGTATCGGATTCGGGGATGGGGATGGACCAGGAGGTGCTCGCCCACCTCTTCGAGCCCTTCTACACCACCAAGGCGGGGGAAAAGGGCACGGGCCTGGGGCTGGCCACGGTCTACGGCATCGTCGAGCAGAGCGGGGGCCGCATCCAGGTCCAGAGCGAGGCCGGGGCGGGAACCCGCTTCAGCATCCTGCTTCCGGCCACGGAGGAGGCCCTGGAGCCGGAGAGAGGGGAGCCCCAGGTGGCCCCCTCCTCCGGGGCCGGCCGCCGGGTCCTGGTGGTGGAGGACGAGGCCGGGGTGCGGGAATCCCTCCGCGATATCCTGGGCGGCCACGGCTTCCAGGTGCACACCGCCCCGGACGCCGAATCCGCCCTGGCCATGGAGCCGGACCTGGGCCCCCTCGACCTCCTCCTGACGGACCTGGTGATGACGGGCATGGACGGCAAGTCCCTGGCCGCCGCCATGAGCGGGAGGCGCCCACGCCTTCGCATCCTGTTCATGTCCGGCTACACCGACGCCCCCTTCGATGACGCGGAGGCCCGGCGCTTTCTCGCCAAGCCCTTCAGTGCATCGGAACTTTTGGTAAAAATCAGTGAAGTGTTGAGGGGGGAACGAGAGGAGTAGGGGAGTCCCCTTATTTTTCAATCTTTCCCGTGACCGCGACCCCCGAGCGACCCATATTGGGATCCCTGGGAGGTCGTCATGGCCGTGGAACCCGTCAATCGTGTGCAAAATGCGACCCCGCCCCAGGGTCCGGCCCAGCCCAATCCCGTGCGGGACGGGGAGCGCCGGCGCGACGACCGAGGGGAGGACCAGCTGCAGGTGAGCCAGGAGGCCCGGACCCGGGCCAACCAGGCCCAACTGGCGGAGGAGGCCCAGCGGGCGACGGAGGCCCGCCAGCAGGAGGACCAGCAGAGGAGCGCCGCCGCGAGGGCCCGAGAGGCCGGAGAGACCCGCGCCAACGAGGCTCGCGAAGCCAACCGGACGTCCCAGGAGCACGGCCGCGTGAACCTGACGGCCTGACCATGCCCGGGGTCGACGGCGTCCAGGGGCCCGCCAACGTCCCTGTCCCTTCGGTTCGGCCCGAAGCGTCCGGGAGCCCCTTCCCGGGAAAGGGGGAGGAGGGCCGGGCCGGGGGGACGAAGGATCGCCTGGAGCTCTCCCCGGAGGCCCAGCGGCAGATCGCCGAGCTGCGGGCCCGGGACGCGGAGGTGAGGGCCCACGAAGCGGCCCACCTGGCCGCGGCGGGGGGGCTGGCCAAGGGCGGCGCCAACTTCACCTACCAGCAGGGCCCCGACGGCAAGGAATACGCGGTGGGGGGGGAGGTGAGCATCGATACCAGCCCCGTGAACGGGAATCCCCGGGCCACCCTGGCCAAGGCCCAGCAGATCCAGGCGGCGGCCCTGGCTCCGGCGGATCCCAGCCCCCAGGATCGGGCCGTCGCCGCCCAGGCGGCCGCCCTGGCCGCCCGAGCGGCCCAGGAATTGGCCCAGGTCGCTGCCCCCGGGAAAGAGGAGCGAGGCCGATCCGTGGATCTCCAGGCCTGAAGGGGATCTACTTCAGGGGCAACTGGAGGTCCACCGCCACCTTCCAACGGCCCCCCACGTGCCGCCACACCCGCAGGAAGCTGAGGGGAGAGGGCTCACCCCCGGCGGTTTCGGGGGCCTGCGTACCGGTCCCGTAGGCGTAGCCCAGGTCCCCGGCCTCGCTTTGGCCGCTGCCCAGGACCTCGGCGGAGGCCAGCCGGGCCCGGCCCACCAGGGGGAGGGAGGCCCCGAGGTCGCCCCCGGGCTCGGTGCCGGAGCGGTAGACCCGGAGGTCCAGGGTGCCGCGATCCTCCAAGGCCGCCGTCCAACCCCGGCGCAGGACCTCCCCCTCGAAGGCCTTCTCGGCTTGGAGGAGGGATTCGCCGCCGCCCTTGGGGGCCTTGGGCGCGACCCGGCCACGGAGGGGGAGGACGAAATCGAGTTAGGGGGCCC
>CAYSXG010000053.1:0-10934 GCA_964434895.1 uncultured Solibacteraceae bacterium
GCAAGGCGTGCCCGGAGCAGGAGCGAAGTGCCCACGGCCGGCGGCCGGCCTGAAGGGCGGGCGCCACGGATGGCGCCCGTGAGGGCGCCGTCCACCAGCGTCTCGATGCGGGCTTTGGACATGTGGAAGGGGGGTCGGGCAGGCTGCATGGAAGGTTCATTGTCCCCGAGGCCCCCCTTCGGGGGCGGGCTTTTCGCGCGGGGCCGATCAGGTCAGGGCGGGCGACCCCGTGAAACCCTCGGATGCTCGGGCGGGGCGTGCCAGGTCCCAGGCGACGACGATCCAGGTTTCCCCCCCATCCGAGTAGGAGGAAATGGCTTCGAAGCCCATTCTTTCATGGGCCCGGATGGACACCTGGTTTCGTTGGGCGATTTCCGTGACGCACAGCTCGTAGTTCGGAGGGGCGGCCCGACGGACCGTTTCATAGAGGCGCGCGAGGAGGCCCTGGCCGCGGTGGGCTCGGTCCACGCAGACCTGTCCGCCGACAAAGTACGGCATGTCCGAGAGCGGCCGTCCTCTGTGATGGCAGAGGTTGAAATGGCCGAACATCGGAGCCAGGGCCGGGAGTTCTGCGCGGAGGGAGAAGGGCAGGGACAGGCAGTAGCCCACGACCTCGTCGCCGGCCAAGGCGATGGCCTGCGGCAGCTCCGCGGCCATGCTCCGAAGCAGGGGGACCGTGTGCTCCGCGAAGACGAAGCCCTCCTGGGCCTGCACGTCGGGGGGCAGGGTTCGGGCGTGGTAGCGCCGCTGGAGGCTCAGGATCTGTGCGAAATGCTGGTCGGTGGACGCGACGTCGAGGTGGAGCATGGGTTCTCGCCGAACATGGTTGAAAGGGGGGCGGTTCGAGGCCCGTTCATCCGAACTTGGGCGCCCGCTTCTCCAAGAAGGCCCTCAGGCCCTCCATCCCGTCCGCGCTGGCGATGGCGGCCTTCATTTGTTCCCCCTCGGCCAAGAGGAGGGTCCTGAGGCTTTCGGGGGTGAGGCCCTGGTTTCGCAGCGCGCTGGCCTTGATGCGGGCGTAGGCCTCACCAGGGCCGTGGGCCAGGCGCTGGGCGGTGACCCGGACCACGTTCTCCAGCACCTCGGTGTCCACGATCTGGTTCACGAGGCCCAGGGCGTGGGCGCGGCCGGCGTCCATCGCGTCGCCGGTGAGCATGAGCTCCAGGGCCAGGCTGGGGTTGAGGAGATGGCCCGCCATCACGCTGCCGCCCCAGTCCGGGTGCAGGCCCAGCTTCACGAAGGCCATGGAGAACTTGGCTTCGGGGGTGGCGATGCGCAGGTCGGCGCAAAGGGCCAGGCTCAGGCCGGCCCCGGCGGCGGGGCCCTGGATGACGGCCACCACGGGCTTGGGCAGGGTGCGCAGGCCGTGGGCCATGGTGACGCCCAGGTCCAGGAGGGCGTGCAGCTCCGCTTGGCGCCCATCTTGAAGGGCCTGCCACATCCACCCGATGTCGCCGCCGGCGCAGAAGGCCCGTCCCTCGCCCCGCAGGATGAGGGCCTTGACGCCGGGTTCCGCGGACTTGGCCAGGGCCTCCTCCATGCCGGCCCTCATCTCGGGCACCAGGGCGTTGAGCTTGTCCGGGCGGTTCAGGGTGAGGGTGGCCACGCGGTCGTGGATGTCGAAGCGGGTGGGGGCGCTCATGGGGGCTCCAGGGTCAGGGGAGGGGGTCGGAGGGGGGCTCCAGGAGCCGGAGGGCCAGCTCCGGATGGGAGCGCCGGGGGGGGGCGTTGTGGGAGGCCCCGATGACGATCGGTAGGGAGGTGGAATCCGCGGTGGCGGTGACGGTCTGGGGGGTCCCCCTCAGGAAGGGGCCGGGCTCCAGGAAGCCCTGCTCCAAGGTCTCGGGGCCGGTGGTTTCCGTTCCCGCCTCCCCCTTTAGCCGCAGGGTTCCGGCCACCACCTGGTAGAGCTCCGCGGCCTCGTCGCCCCGGGTGAAGAGCACCTCGCCGGGCTGGGCCAGGCGCTGGCGGGGGGCCAGGTCGAACTTCTCCCTCAGCTCGTGCAGGGCCTGGTTGGTTTCCCGCAGGCGCCGGGAGAATTGATGGCAGAGCACCCGGGTGAGGGCCGGGAAGTCGCTGATGATGGTGTCCAGGTGGGCGGGACCCAGCCGAAGGGCGTGGGTGGCCCCCGCGCTGCGGACCGAGGCGCTCCGCTGGTGGAGGCCGAAGTAGGACATCTCCCCCACGATGGAGATGCTGTCGGATTCGCACATCACGCAGGCCAGGATCACGGGGCGTCCCCCGGGGGTCGCCGGGGCCCTCTCCACCACGTAGGCCCCCCGGAGGACGAGGAAGACGTCGTCGGATTCCTCCTGTTCCCGGATGAGGAATTCCCCGTCCCGATAGTGGCAGGCCTCGATGTCCGGGAAGCGCTGGAGGAGCTGGTGGATCTCCGATTGCCGGTCCAGCCCCAGTTGGCCGACGTCGAAGGGTTCGGGCACGGCCTAGTCCTGGCTGGCCTTGTCCAGGGCCGCCTGAACGAAGCCGCTGAAGATGCCCCGGGCGGCGTCCCCGGGGAAGCCCTCCATTTCCGCCAGGTTTTCGGGGTGCCATTGGACCCCCAGGGCCCACTTCTGGGGGTCCCGGGCCTCGATGCCCTCCACCAGGGCCAGGCCGTCCCGGAAGGTCTCCGGATGGAAGGCCACGGCCTGGAGGGGCTCGGCGACGCGGGCCACGGCCTGGTGGTGGCGGCTGTTCACCTCGATCTTGTGGCCCCCCATGAGGGAGGCCAGGCGGGAGCCGTGGGTGACGGCCACGGTGTGGCGCACTTCGGGATGCTCCGAGGTGCCGTGCTGGTGCAGGTGGGGCGGGCAGGCGAAGTGTTCGGGGACGTCCTGGATCATGGACCCCCCCAGGGCCACGTTGAGGATCTGGTGGCCCCGGCAAATACCCAGGATGGGCAGGTCCTGTTCCCAGGCGGCCCGGGTCAGGGGGATCTCGAGCTGGTCCCGCTCCTCGTCCACCTCGGCCTTGGGATGGATGGACTCCGCGGCGTCCCAGGCCCGAGGGTGGATGTCCCCTCCCCACGTGAGGAGGAGGGCGGCCACGGAGTCCAGGGCCGGGAGGGGGTCCCCGGGAGTCACCAGCTGGATGGGCCCGTGCCAGCCGGCGGCCTTGATGGCCGGCACGTAGTGGTGCACCGCGGAGGTCTTGTTGCGACAACTGACCAGGATGCTTGACATGGGTTCCTCCCGGAGGATGATGGCACCCTACCACCGGCTCAGATGGACTGAGAAACGGAATGCGGCGGAGAGCTCCGCCGAAGGAGGGAACCATGTCCGGATCATTGAACAAGGTCATGCTCATCGGGAACCTGGGACGGGACCCGGAACTGAAGATGACCCCCACGGGCCAGCAGGTGGCGCGCTTCTCCGTGGCCACCACGGAGACCTGGCGCAACGCCCAGGGTGAGAAGCAGTCCAAGACCGAGTGGCACAACGTCGTGGTGTGGGGCAAGCAGGCGGAGATCGCCGAGAAGTTCCTGCGCAAGGGCAAGCAGGTCCTGGTGGAGGGCCGCATCCAGTACCGGGAGTACACGGACCAGGCCGGGGTCAAGAAGAACGCCACGGAGATCCGCTGCGACAACTTCGTGATGCTGGGGAAGATGGACGAATCGGACCGGCAGCAGGCCTACGGATCCCGCGGGGCCTCCTCGGGAGGGGGGGGCGGGGCCCGGGAATACGAGGAGGAATCCGGACCCATGGGGGCGCCTTCGGGTGGGGGCTACGACGACGACATCCCCTTCTGAGCTTCGAAAACCCTCCGCCTGATCCAGATTTAAGGGTTCGGGAAAAACCACCGATCCAGGGTCCAGGGTCACCACCATGACGCAGGAGCGCCGACAATTCCGCCGCATCCCCATCGGGGCTCACCTGAGCTTCCAGGAGCTGAGCTTCCAGAAGGACCCCGAGACGCTGCACACGGTCTACAAGGACGTGAGCGTCGGCGGGCTGCTCGTGCACTCCGCGACGGAGGTGCCCCTGGGCACCCTGCTCAAGCTGGAGTGCCGCGTGCCGGGTTGGGGCAAGCACCTCAACCGCTTCGGCCCGACCTCGGAGGCGGAGCTGCGCCCGCTGGTGGCCGTGGGCCAGGTGGTGCGGCTCGAGAAACTGGACGGCGACGAGGGTTTCGAACTGGGAGTGAAGTTCATGAACGTCTATCCGGATGATCTCGATGACATCATGAAGTTCATTCAAGCATCCTCAACCGAGGCCTAGCGCGTTCCACATAGGAGGCCCCCTTGAAGATCCTGGTCGTTGACGACTCTTCGACGATGCGCCGCATCATCATCAACACGCTCTCCCGCATCGGCTATTCGGACGTGGTGGAGGGCGAGAACGGCAAGCAGGGCCTGGACAAGCTGGGCCAGGGCGGGGTGGAGATGATCATCACCGACTGGAACATGCCCGAGATGGACGGGCTGGAGTTCGTCCAGAACGTCCGGGGCCAGAACCCGAACATCCCCATCCTGATGGTCACCACCAACGCCGCGAAGGAGGACATCGTCCAGGCCCTCCAGTCCGGGGTGAACAACTACGTGGTGAAGCCCTTCACCCCCGAGACCCTGAAGGAAAAGATCGAGTCCCTCCTCGGCTGATCGGACCCACATTTGGAGTTGGGGAGGATGCCATGGACCAGTCCGAGATCGATGCCCTCATGAAGGCGGCCGCCAAGGGCCCGGCCAAGGCAGCGGAGTCCAAGGGCGGGAAGGAGGCCGCGGAGGGGCCCAAGAGGGACCCGGAGCCGGCGGCCCCGGACCGGGGCCCCCACGCAGACCCCAGCGGCCAGGTGATCTCGGAGCTGGACGCGGTCACGGCGGTCACGGAGCGGGAGACCAACAAGATCCTGGACCAGCTCGACACCATCAGCCAGCTGGTGGGCCGCCAGCAGACCCTCATCACGGAGGTGATGAAGGTGGAGGGGGCCCAGGCCCCGGAGGTCCAGAAGGCGATCCACGAGATCATGACCAGCGCCAAGGAGATCCAGAACAAGGTCTTCGAGGCCATGGACCTCATGCAGTTCCAGGACATCACCCGGCAGAAGCTGGAGCGCATCGTCTACCACCTGCGGCAGATCCACGACTACATCGTGGAGCTCCTGGGCACGGGGCTGAAGAGCGACCGAGAGCGGGCCTCCATCAGCCACACCATCGCCCAGACCGGCACCAAGGCCGACGAGAACAAGGCCCACGCCGACCAGGTGGTGGAGGAGTTCCTGCGCCAGCAGCAGAAGAAGGGATGATCGATGATCGCCGAGGCCCCCGCCGATCGCGCCCAGGCCCTGGTTCCTTCCGGCCAGCTGGTGACCTTCCTGCTGGAGGGGGTCGAGTTCGGGCTGGACATCGACCAGGTCCAGGAGATCACGCCCCGGAGCGAGGTGACGCCGGTGCCCGGCTCCCCCAGCTTCGTCCTGGGGGTCATCAACCTGCGCGGCATGATAATTCCGGTGCTGGACGCCCGCCTGCGCTTCCACCTGCCGGCGACGGAGCCCACCCCCCGCACCCGCATCATGGTCATCAACCTGGCGGGCCAGCCCACGGGGCTCCAGGTGGACTCTGTGGCAGAAGTCGTTCGGTTGGAGGATTTCCAGTTGCGGGACACCCCCCCCCTGGTGGCCGGGGTGCGCAGCGAGTACCTGGCGGGGATGGTGATGGCCGGCAACCGGCTCATCACCCTCATCGATCTGGGTAAGCTCCTCGATAGCGCCGAATTCGCCCAGCGGGATGCCCTGCAGGAGGCCCAGGCCGGGAGTCAGGGCCTCAGCTTCGCCTCCGCCGGGGGGGAGGCCCTGGACGAGGTCAGCGAGGAGCGCCCCTTCGTGACCTTCGCCCTGGGAGAGGAGAGCCTCGGGGTCACCCTGGACCAGGTGGAGGAGATCATCGAGCTGCCCGCCGTCACCCGGGTGCCGGATGCGCCGGACTACGTGCTGGGCGTCATCTGCCTGAGGGAGCAGGTGCTCCCCCTCATCGACCTCACCCGCCTCCTGACGGTGCGGGGGGCCGAGGGGCGCGCCCGGGAGATGGTGGTCCTCCTCAGTTTCGGAGGCAGCAAGCTGGGCATCGTGGTGGACGGCATCCAGGAGAACGTCCGGGTGAGGGAGGAGGAGATCCTTCCGCCCCCCCACACCCTCAGCGACGCGGAGCGGGAGCGCCTGGAGGGCATCGTCATCCGCCCGGGCCGCATGGTGACGCTCATCAACGTGCTCGCCATCCTCTCCGCCGAAGACAAGCAGAAGCTCTTGGCCATGGGGGCCTCCCTGGGGAGCCAGGTCCTCGAGGCGGAAAAGGACGAGGCCACCCTGCCCCTGGTGGTCTTCCACCTGGCCGCAGAGGCCTACGGCCTGCGCCTGGAAGAGGTGCGGGAGGTCATCCGGGTGGGCCTCATCACGCCGGTGCCCCGGGCCCCCTCCTTCGTGGACGGGGTCATCAACCTCCGGGGAGAGGTCATGCCCGTGGTGGACCTCCGCACCCGCTTCGGCCTGGATAGGGTGGAGCCCACGGCCCTCTCCCGCATCCTCATCACCAGCATCGCGGGGGTCCACACGGGCCTCGTGGTGGACGCGGTGGACGAGGTCCGCACCGTGGGGCTGGACACCCTCGGGGATCCTCCCCGGGTCACCACCGCCGGCGCGAACCGGTACATCCAGAAGGTGGCCCGCACCCCCCTCGGGGTGGTCTTCCTCCTGGCCATCGATCAACTCCTGACGGATTCCGAAGAGCAGCAGCTGCAGACCCTCCAGGGGCGCAAAAAGGGATAGGCGATGAGCGAATTTGCCATGGACGATCCCAGCTTCTACGAGGACTTCCTCGTGGAGGCGGCGGAGCACTTCGACCTCATCGAGCAGAACTTCCTCACCCTCGAGGACTCCCCCGAGGACCTGGACCTGCTCAACGCCATCTTCCGCAGCGTGCACACCATCAAGGGGGCCTCGGGCTTCCTGGGCCTCACGAAGGTCCAGGCCCTGGCCCACATCGGCGAGAACGTCCTGGACGACCTCCGCAAGGGCCGCATGAAGGTCACGGACGAGGTGATGGAAATCCTCTTCGAGACCGCGGATACGTTGAAGGCCCTGGTGGCGGACGTGGGCATCCAGCTGCACAAGACCGGCGACCCCATGGACCCGGACACGTCGGACATCATCGCCCGCCTGGAGGCACTGAAGGACGGCGGGGGCTCCCCCAAGAGCGCGGGCGCGGCCCCGGCCCCGTCCAAGTCCCAGGAGGGGGCCCTGGTCCTGCCCGAAGGCGTCCTTCCCCTGGAGCCCACGGTGGCCTCCAACATCGAGAAGGCCATCCGAGAGCACGGGGCCCCCCTCATGCTGGTGCGCGCCCAGATGGAGCCGGACATCTTCGGGTCCAGCTTCAACCCCTTCAGCCTCCTCCAGATGGTGGACCTGGTGGGGACCCTGGTGCAGAGCTGGAGCCAGGTGGGATCCGAGATGCCCACCCTGGAAGCCTTCGAGCCCAAGCGCTTCTACTTCGACCTGCTCATGGCGGTGCGCCCCCTCAGCAGCCCTTCGGAGGTGGAGGCCCTCTTCAAGAGCGTCAAGCACGTCCACTTCACCTATGCCGAGCTGAGGCTGGGAGCCCCGGCGGCCCCCAAGGCCGAGGCCCCGCCGCCGCCGAAGCCCGAGGCCCCCGCGAAGGCCGCGCCGAAGCCCGAAGCCGAGCCGAAGGCGGAAGCGCCGAAGCCCGAGGCCGCGGCCAAGAAGGCCCCCGCGGGCGGGGAGGGCGGGGGCGGGGACGCCACCATCCGCGTGAGCCAGGCCAAGCTGGAAGCCTTCATGAACACGGTGGCGGAGCTGATCATCAGCAAGACCATGATCAGCCACCTGGTGGAGCGGCTGGCCCAGGAATGCGCGGGAACCCCTTCGGAGCCCACGATCAAGGAGCTCCAACACGCCGGCCACTACCTGGACCAGGTCTCCAAGGAGGTCCAGGCCTCCGTGCTGGGCATCCGCATGGTGCCCGTGAAGACCATCTTCGGGAAATTCCCCCGCATGCTGCGGGACCTGGCCAAGGTCACCGGCAAGAAGATCGATCTGCAGACCCAGGGGGAGGATACGGAGATCGACAAGAGCCTCATCGAGGAGCTCAGCGATCCCATGATCCACCTCATCCGTAATTCCGCAGACCACGGCATCGAGACCCCGGACATCCGCCGGGATCGGGGCAAGCCCGAGACCGGCACCGTCACCCTGAGGGCCCGCCACGAGGGGGACAACGTGGTGGTGGAGATCGAGGACGACGGCAAGGGCATCGACCCGGTCATCATCCGTACCAAGGCCGTGGAGAAGGGGCTCCTGAGCCAGGAGCGGGCGGACCAGCTCAGCGACGAGGAGGCCGTGGACCTCATCTTCCTGCCGGGCTTCTCCACCGCCGCCACGGTGTCGGACATCTCCGGTCGGGGCGTGGGCATGGACGTGGTGCGCAGCAACGTCCGCCGCCTCAACGGCACGGTGAACGTGCGGAGCACCCCGGGCCACGGTTCGGTCTTCACCATCCGCCTGCCCCTCACCCTGGCGATCATCGATGCCCTCCTGGTGAGGTCCGGGAACCAGGTCTTCGCCATCCCCGGCACCAGCGTGGAGGAGACCCTGCTGGTGCCCCCGGACCAGCTCTCCCACCTCACGGGCCGCAAGGCCATCAACCTCCGTGGGGAGGTGCTGGGGGTTTCCCGCCTCAACGACCTCCTGCGCTTCAAGGGGGAGGTGGGCCTGCTGGACGGGGACGGCGCCCCCGTGGTGGTCATGTCCTCCTTCGGCCGCCGCATGGGCCTCATCGTGGACGCCTTCATGCGCCGCCAGGAGATGGTCATCAAGCCCCTGGCCCCCTACCTCGCCAGCCTGCCGGGCATCTCCGGGGCCAGCATCATGGGGGACGGGGGGGTGGTGCTCATCCTGGATCCCACCGAGCTCATGCACCTGGCGGTGGCGGAGGCCTCGTGAGCGTGAAGCAGGAGCAGAGCGCCACTTTGCCGAAGGCGAAGCCCGCAGGGCGAGGCGCAGGAGGTGCCTCGTGAGCGCGGTCGCCGTCGCGGCTCCGCCCCTTCCGGGCCAGGAGGCCGGGGGGGACCTGCAGATCCTCACCTTCCACCTGGCGGGGCACCTGTACGGCATTCCCCTGACCCTGGTGCGGGAGATCACCCCCCTGAAGGAGCTGAACAAGATGCCCCACATGCCCCGGGGCGTGGAGGGACTCCTGAACCTGCGGGGGGAGGTCATCCCGGTCATCAATCTGCGGATTCGCCTGGACCTGCCCGGCGAGGACGCCCCGGCCTCCAAGATCCTGGTGCTGGAATTGGCCTCGGGGGTGGTGGGCCTCCACGTGGACGGCGTGGACTCGGTGCTGCGGGTGCCTTCGAACCGCTTCACCCCGCCCAGCCCCCTGCTGGAAGGCATCGAGGGGGCCTGGATCCGGGGCTTCGTGGTGCTGGAGGATCGCATCATCGCCCTCCTGGACCCCCTGCACGCCGGAAGCCTCCACCAGGGGCGGGCCGGGGCCATCACCGTCAACGAGGAGGTCCTCCACCTGGAGCGCCGGCTGGACGAGGGGCTCCAGAACCTCATCGCCATGGCCCCCGAAAAGGAGCCCGAGGGCCACGGCCACGTCATCCCCCAGGTGGAGTCCGCCATCACCTTCACCGAGCAGGAGATGGCCAAGGTCCTGGATCGGGTGGAGGGGATGCTCGGGCACACGGACAAGATGTTCCGGAGCCTGGCCTTCCTGAAGCACGAGGTGGGCCTGGGCCGCCTCAAGGGCCACGAGAAGGAGGTCGTGGAGCTGGAGAAGCTCATCCACGCCCTCCAGGACACGGTGTTCGGCCTCATCCAGCAGATCCAGTTCCAGGACATCGCCCGCCAGAAGCTGGAGCGCGTCATGAGCCATCTGCGGGGCCTGCAGAAGGTGGTGGGCGGGAACCTGAGGGCCTCCCGGAAGGAGTCCGAGGGCGGCCCCGCCTGAATCCATCTCGTTGGCGAGGGACCCCCTCCGGGGCACAATGGAGGTTTCCCTTCGGAACCGGCCCGGCCGGGCCCGGGGGACCAACCGATTCTCCCCGGAGCCCCCGTGTCCGCCCCCCTCGTCGAAGTCCGCCATCTCAAGCAGCACGTCGGCCAGGACGTCACCGTCCGCGGCTGGGTGCGCAACGCCCGCACCAGCAAGACTCGCTTCATCGATCTGCGGGACGGCAGCGGCTTCGTGCAGTGCGTGGTGGGGGCCGCCGAGGCGGACCCCGAGAGCTACGAGGTGGCGGGGCGGCTCACCCAGGAAAGCGCCGTGGCCATCACGGGCACGGTCCAACAGCATCCCAAGACCGGCGACCCGGAGATCCTGGGCCGGCGGGTGGCCCTTTTGGGGGGCAGCGTGGACTTCCCCATCACTCCCAAGGACCACGGCATCGAATTCCTCATGGAGCACCGCACCCTCTGGCTGCGTTCCAAGCGCCAGTGGGCCATCCTCCGCATCCGCCACACCATCTCCAAGGCCATCCGCGACTTCTTCGACGGGGACGGCTTCACGTTGCTGGACGCCCCCATCCTGACCCCCAGCGCCTGCGAAGGCACCTCCACCCTCTTCGGCACCGACTACTTCCACGAAGGGACGGCCTTCCTCAGCCAGTCGGGCCAGCTCTACCAGGAGCCCGGCGTCCCGGCCTTCGGCAAGGTCTACTGCTTCGGGCCCACCTTCCGGGCGGAGAAGAGCAAGACCCGCCGCCACCTCACGGAGTTCTGGATGGTGGAGCCGGAGATGGCCTTCGCGGGCCTGGAGGACGTCATGGTCCTGGGCGAGCGCATGGTGAAGTTCATCCTGGAGCGTGTCCTCACGGACAAGCAGGAAGAACTGAGGGTCCTCGAGCGCGACACGGCCCCCCTGGAAGTGGCCCTGCGCGAAGGCTTCGCCCGCCTTGGCTACCACGATAATGTGGCCACACCCC
>CAYSXG010000054.1:0-10916 GCA_964434895.1 uncultured Solibacteraceae bacterium
GCCAGGTGGAGGCCCTGGGCGGGGCCGGGGACGTGCTGATCGGCATCTCCACCAGCGGCACCAGCGCCAACGTCCTGCGGGCGGTGGAGGCCGCCACGCTCCTGGGCGTCCACACGGTCGGCATCCTGGGGCGGGACGGGGGCAAGCTCAGGGCCCTCGTGGACGACGCCCTGGTGGTCCCCTCCTCGGTCACCGCCCGGATCCAGGAAGTCCACGAAATGATCTTCCACTTCTGGTGCGAAGCCCTGGACGAGCATTTCGAATGAACAAGGCGGCCCTCCTTCTCCTGGCCTCCCTGTCCCTATCGGGCCAGCAGCCCCAGATCTACCGCTGGAAGGACCGCAGCGGAAGGGAGCACGTCACCAACACGCCGCCCCCGCCGGACGCCACACCCCTGAGCGTCCCCCCCCTGGAGAACACCAAGGAGCCCGAAGCAAAGCCCGTCCCGACCCCGCATCCGGCCCCCGGGGATTCCCTTCCTCCCAAGCCCCTGAGCCGGGAGCAGGACCTGGCCTGGAAGGCCACGGCCCAGCGGCTGGCCGAGGCCCGGGGACGAGGGGACGTGCAGGTGCTGGAATCCACCGCCGATTCCATCCTCCAGGAAGCCCTGTGGGGGAACGGGGCCTGGGCCCTGGTGCTGCTGCCCCTGACCACGTTGGCTCTGGTGACCCTCCTGGGCTGGTGGCTGGCTTCGGGCCTGCAGCGCCCCCTGGCCCTGGCCCTGACCCTCCTCTTCGGCCTCGTGGGCCTGGGCCTGGCCCATCTTTGCCTGGCCCACTTCGTGTACCGCCTCCAGGCCCAGCGCCTGGTCTCCGCCGTCTCCGCCCTCAAGCAGCACCTGGGTACCGCCCAGGGGCCCTCCCCCGAAAGCCTCCGGAAGCTGGACGCCCGCCTCCTGAGCCTGGAACCCACCCTCCAGCCTTCGGCCCCCCCCTGGCGTTTCCCCCAGGAAGTGCGGACCCTGGGGGAGGTCCTCCGCCAGGTGGTGGTCAACCCCTGAGGGCCCGGAGGCCGCGCGATTCGAGTCGTGAATCTTCTTCCCCCCTCCCTGCACGCCCTGCTCCCGGCCCTGCGCTCCGTGGCCCGGGCCTCCCCCCTGGGCCTCTACCTGCACGTCCCCTTTTGCCGGGATCGCTGCACCTATTGTTCCTTCGTCACCACCCGGGACACGGATCCCCAGCCGGCCACCGTGGTGCGGCTGGAGGCGGAGGTGCGGGCCTGGGGGAAGGCCCTGGAAAGGCCGGCCCTGGACACCCTCTACCTGGGGGGAGGGACCCCCTCCCTGCTGCGGCCCGAGGAGCTGGGGGCCCTCACGGCGGCGATCCACGAGGCCTTCGACACCTCGGGACTGGAGGAGGCCACCCTCGAAGCCAATCCAGGCACCGTGGACCTGGCCTGGCTCGCCCGGGCCCGAGAACTGGGCTGGGATCGCATCAGCCTCGGGGTGCAGACCTTGGACGACGGCCTCCTCCGCCGGCTGGGCCGCATCCACGACGGCCCCGCGGCCCTGGAGGCCCTCGAGCTCGCCGCCCGCCCGGGCTTCGCCCGCCGCAGCGCGGACCTGATGGTGGGCATTCCCGGCCAGGACCTGGAACGGGTCCTTTCGGACGCCCGCGCCATGGTGGCCACGGGGCTGGAGCACCTGAGCGTGTACCTCCTGGACCTGGACAAGGCCTGCCCCCTGAAGGCCGAGGTGGAGGCCGGACGTCTGAGCCTTCCGGCGGAGGAGGAGGTGGCCGACGTCTTCGAGGCCCTCCAGGCGGAGCTCCCGGACCTGGGGCTCTCTCCCTACGAGATCAGCAACTACGCCCGTCCCGGCGCCGAGTCCCGCCACAACCGCCGCTATTGGGAGCGCCGGCCCTACCTGGGCCTCGGCCCCAGCGCGGCCTCCCACCTGGAGCCCTACCGCTGGACCGAAAGCGGCGTCCTGCCTGCATGGCTGGAGGGCCGAGGGGAGCTGGACCTGCAGGAGCTGGACCCGGCCGAATGCCTGGCGGAGGTGCCCCTGCTGGGGCTGCGCCTGCACCGCGGGGTGGACTGGGGGGCCCTGGTGGCCCGGGCCCGGGCCCACAACCTGGTCCCCCTCGTGGACCAGTGGGAGTCCCGCCTGCGGGGCCACGCCCGCCATGGCCTCGTGGACTGGGAGGGGGGCCGGGTGCGGCTCACGCCCCGGGGCATGCTCCTGAGCAACGGCATCCTTTCGGAATTCGCCTGAGCCCCGGCCTCAACGCTCCCCCACCCCTAACCGCCGCCGGAGGCTGTGGAGGCCGTCGGAAAAGGTGAGTTCCAGCTCGGAGCCTTCGAAGGGAAGGTTCAGGCTCCCCCCTCGCCCGATGGCGAGGATCTCCCCGGTGGCGGGGTCCCGCACCAATACGGCAGGATGCAGGGCCGCGGGCCAGCGGAGGGTCACCCGGGCTCCATCCCGGCTCAGTTCCGCGCCATCGAGGACCGCCGTCGGATCCCCGGGATTCGCCCAGCCCACCGCCCTCAGCTCGCCTCCCTCCCACAAACGGAGGGCATGGACTCGGGAGGCCGACTCGGCGGGGAGGGAAAGGAAGGCGACGAAGCCCCGGGCCTCGGGATCGGGCCCATCGGCGAGGACCAGGCTCTCTACGGCCTGGGCGGCCACCAGCCCCCCGAAGCCGTCCCGCGCCTCGAGGAGGAGGTCCGGGGCCACCGCGGGCTGGGGAAGGCCCCGCACCGCGAAGGCCGGCTGCAGGACCCAGCGTCCCTCGGACTTGAGCCCCCAAACCAGGAGCCCCTCCCCGCCGGCCGGGAGGGCGGCCCCCAAGGGACTGGCCCTGCGAAAGGCGAGCTGCCCGGTGTAGGTGTAGTCGCTGATCCATACGGGGGAGCAGTAGGCCATCACGTCCTTGGTGAGGCCCTTGTCCAGCAGCACCTTCTGGACGGCGTCGTAGCCGTAGACGCCGATGGCGGCGCCGGCATAGGGATAGGCGGGATCCACGTCGGAGAGGGGACCCGAGGCGGAGCAGGGGGCATGGTTGCGGCCGAAGTTGTGCCCCACTTCGTGGGCGAGGATCTCCGGGAAATTCCCTCCGTCCGGGTAGCCGCTCTGGTCCCATCCCGCGGCGGAGCGGCCGGCGGTGGAGGTCGGGCTGGTGGGCACGAAGCCCAGGCCCGCCACGCCGCTGGCATAGCCGGTGGCCACGGCCCCGTAGTAGTAGCGCGCGCCGGCGTTGCCCTCGGCGACCCGCTTGGCTTCGAGCTCCATCAGGAGGGTGTTCCAGCCGGTGCCGTCCGCCTGGAGCGCCACGCTGCTCGTAAAAGGGGCCCCCAGAACCGCGTCCAGGGCCACGACGGGCGACATCCGGAGCAGGCGGTCCGTCCACTGGGCGAGGTTGAGGGCCGAAACGTTCCCTCGAAGGCCCGACTGGACCACCGGAAAGATCGTCACCGGCCAGGGGGGCACCGTGGTGACCGCGAGGGGCTGGGGCGTCCCCGAAAGGGGGAACTGGTTGTTGCCCTTGTCGCCTTCGGCGATGAGACCGTCGGGATCCACGTCCGCCAGGATGGAACGGCCGGGCTGAATGGTGGCCCCCGGGATGGTCTGATTCCAGGAGGAGGACAGGATCGCCTCATTGATCTGCATGGGGACCGAAGGGCCCGGGGCGTCGAGCAGGTAGGTGTGGAGCAGCACGGCACCGTCGTAGAGGCGCACCCGCACCTGGGGCGCGGCCTGGTTGGCCCGGTTGGCCTTCACGAAGACCCTCAGGAGGGCGTCCCGGTCCTTGAGGAGGGGGACGCCGCCCCCGTAGGTCTGGGTGGACTGGGTGAGGTAGAGGCCGTCGATGCTGAGGTCCAGCCCCCCCGAAGCGGCCACCGTCAGGGTGGCGGCCCGGCTGGTGGCCGCCCCGGCGGCGTTGCTCACCCGCACGTCGTAGCTTCCGGCGTCCCCGGCCGTCACCGCAGGAATGGAATAGGCGCTGCTCCGAGCCCCAGGCACGTCGAGGCCCCCCTTCCGCCATTGATAGGCCAGGGGCGGCGTGCCCGCGGCGCTCACGCTGAAGGTGGCGCTTTGCCCGGGGGGCACGACGAGGCTCTGGGGCTGGACGAGGATGCTGGGGGCCACGGGCCCTCCGCCACCATCGGAGCTGCCCCCGCTGCAAGCCAGGAGCGAGGCCAGAAGGAGCCCCCCCGTCCAACCTGGGCCAAGACCGATCCGATGGGGCCGGCGCGCGAGCATGGGGACTCCCGAGGCACCAGCATAGACCCCGGGGAAGGCCGGAAAAAGGCCCGACCTACTTCGCCGGCCGCCCCCCCTGGACGTGGTCGTAGACGAACCAGGCCACGGCCCCGAAGAGCAGGACCCCGATCAGCGCATCAAAGCGGTGGAAGTAGGCCCCGAGGCTGTCCCAACGCTCGCCGAGCTTGTAGCCCGTCCAGGCCAGGCCCAGGCACCAGGGGAGGCTGCCCAGGAAGGTGGTCACGTGGAAGGCCGTGCGGTCCATGCCGGCGATCCCCGCCGGGAGCGCGATGAAGGTACGGACGACGGGCAGGAGCCTGCCGACGAAGACGGCCCACTTCCCGAAGCGCTCGAAGAAACGGTGGGCCTGGTCCAGATGGCCCACGTGGAGCCAGATGTACTTTCCGAAGCGCGCCACGGCGGGGCGGCCGCCCCAGAGCCCGATCTCGTAGGGGGGGATGGAACCCAGGTTGCAGCCCAAAGCCCCGAAGATCCCGGCGATCCAGATCTGGGTCTGGGGGCTTCCGGCGCCCAGGCCCAGGAAGGTCATCTGCCCCTTGAAGGCCAGGTAGCCGGCGAAGGGCATGATGACCTCGCTGGGCAGGGGAATGCAGGCGCTTTCGATGCCCATAAGGAGGGTCACGCCCGGGGGCCCCGCCGCACCCATGAGGGCGGTCATCCAGGCGATCACGGGGGCGAGGAGCCTGTGCAGCATCGGGGCCTCCAAACCTCCAGGGTAGACTGAACCCATGGCCGAAGACCTCGTCCGCAACCGCAAGGCGCTGCACCACTACCACGTCCTGGACACCTGGGAGGCCGGCCTCGCCCTGCTGGGCACGGAAGTGAAGGCCCTGCGGGCGGGACGGGGGCAGCTCCAGGACGCCTACGTGGACGCCGTGGACGGCGAGCTCTGGCTCAAGCAGGCCCACATCAGCCCCTACGAGCAGGGCTCCTGGACCAACCACGAGCCCCTTCGCCCCCGCAAGCTGCTGCTCCATCGCCAGGAGATCGCCAAGATCCTCGCCAAGGTGGAGCGCAAGGGGTTCACCCTGGTGCCCCTGGCCATCTACCTGAGCGACCGGGGTCGCATCAAGATGAAGATCGCCCTGGCCGAGGGCAAGCAGGCCGGCGACAAGCGCCAGGCCCTCAAGGAGCGCGACGCCAAGCGGGAAATGGACCGCATCCGCAAAGGCGAACGGGAGTAGTTCAGCCCCCGGAGGATGGAGCCGGCCTTCGCTTCGCCAGGAGGGCCCGGGCCACCTTGGAGCCCGGCTCCCGGCCCAGGGTGGCCGAAATCTCCGCCCCCACCTCCACGAGGCGATCCAGGTCCACCCCGGTCTCGACCCCCAGGCCCCGCAGCAGGTAGGCCACGTCCTCCGTGGCCACGTTGCCGCTGGCCCCGGCGGCGTAGGGGCAGCCCCCCAGGCCCGCCACGGAGGCGTCCACCGTGGCCACCCCCAGTTCCAGCACCGCGTACAGGTTGGCCAGGGCCTGGCCGTAGGTGTCGTGGAAGTGGGCGGCGAGGCGCTCCAGGGGGACCTTCGCCCCCACGGCCTCCACCATGAGTCGGGCCTTGGCGGGCGTGCCTACGCCGACCGTGTCGCCCAGGGAGATCTCGTAGCAGCCCATCTCGAAGAGCCGGGAGGCCACCCGCGCCACCGCCTCCGGCGCGATCTCCCCCTCGTAGGGGCAGCCGAGGGCGCAGGACACGTAGCCCCGCACGGGGATCCCGGCGGAGCGAGCGGCCTCCATCACCGGCCCGAAGCGCGCGAGGCTCTCCTCGATGGAGCAGTTGATGTTGCGCTGGGAAAAGCTTTCGGAAGCGGCGCCGAAGACCGCCACCTCCCGAGCCCCCGCCGCCCGGGCGGCCTCGAAGCCCTTGAGGTTGGGGGTCAGCACCGGGTAGCTCACGCCGGCCTTTGGCCGAAGGCGGGCCATCACCTCCGCGGCGTCCGCCATCTGGGGCACCCACTTGGGGGAGACGAAGCTGGTGGCCTCCACCACGGGGATCCCGGCCTCCGCGAGCCCCTCGATGAGGCGCACCTTCACCTCGGTCGGCACCAGGGCCGCCTCGTTCTGCAGACCGTCCCGGGGGGAGACATCGACGATTTTGACGCGGGCGGGCAGGGACATGGGTCGGGCACCTTCGGCCCTCCATCATCCCCTCGATGGCCCCGCCCGTGCGGCGAAAAGCCGGCGCATCCGGATAAAGGCCGAGGTTTTGAGTAACCTAGAAGCATGAGCGACGCTCCCCAGCTTCCCCGGCTCTCCTTCCCTCTGCGCGGGCCCAAGGCCCTGAGGGCCGCCTGGAAGCCCCTGGCCGCCAACTGGGCCGTGCCCGGGCTCGGCTACTGGATGATCGGCGAGAAGGGGAGGGCCAAGGCCCTCTTCGGTGTCACCGCCCTCTTCTGCGTCCTGGCCTACTTCCAGCTCCTGCACGGGGCCGTGGACGGCGTCCGCGGGGGCGTCTTCACCCCCCAACTTCAACCGATAGAATGGATGCCCACCCTCGGGGCCCTGGGCACCGTCGGGGTCGGTCCTATCTACGCCTTCTTCGCCTCGCTCTTCGGCGGGGCCGGCACCGAGCCGGTGCGCAACCTCACCCAGGAATACGGGGCCACCTACGTGATGGTGGCCGGCCTGCTGAACTGGCTCTGCTGCTTCGATATCTTCGACCGCGTGACGGGCCGCTGGGTCTGGCGCCTGCCGAAGGACGAGCAGGAGGCCCTGGCCCCCAAGGCCGAGCCCGACCCCGGGGCTTGACCGCCTCCTTCCGAAGAAGAGGGTCCCGCTAGCACGCCTCCGCCTCGGCCCGCTCCAGGTCCCGGCGGGGGGACTCCAGCCGGAGGCGGCGGCCCGAGTTCAGCACCACGCTGAGGCTGCTGGCCATCATGGCGGTGGCCGCGAGGATGGGATGCACGTGCCCCGCCAGGGCCAGGGGGATAAGCACGGCGTTGTAGCCCAGGGCCCAGACCAGGTTCTGCCGGACCCGCCCCAGGGCGAGGCGCGAGAGGCGCAGGAAGAGGGGGATGCGGCGCAGATCCCGATGCACCAGGACCAGGCCCGCGCTTTCCAGGGCCACGGCGCTGCCGCTGCCCATGGCGATGCCCAGGTCCGACTGGGAGAGGGCCACGGCGTCGTTGACCCCGTCCCCCACCATGGCGGTGGGGCCGACGTGGGCCTGGATCCAGGCCAGCTTTTCGGCCTTCTCCACCGGCAGGGCCCCGCCCACCACCCGGGATTCGGGAAGGCCCAGCAGACGAGCCACCGCCGCGCAGGCCTCCGGCCGGTCCCCGGAGATCAGCCAGCACTGGACCCCCATGCGCTCCAGGGCCCTTAGGGCCCGGGGCGCTTCGGGCCGGAGGGTGTCCCCCAGGCCCCACAGGGCCCGGGCGCGGGTCCCGACCCCCAGCATCACCAGGGAGCCCTCCAGGCCGTCCCCGTCGATCCACCCCTCAGGCATCGAAAAGCCCTGCTCCCTCAGCCAGGAGGGCCGGCCCACGCAGACGGGCCTCCCCTCCCAGACCCCCCGCACCCCCAGGCCCGGGTGCACGCGGCGGTCCTGGACCTTCGGGAGCCCCCCTTCCCCGGCCCGGGTAGCCCCCTCCCGGAAGAGTCGCTCCGCCAGGGGATGGGTGCTGACCTCCTCCAGGGCGGCCGCGAGGCCCAGGGCCTCCTCCTCGGAGAGGCCGTCCAGCCTCAGCCCCGTGAAGTCCAAGCGACCGGTGCTGAGGGTGCCGGTCTTATCGAAGACGATGGCCCTCAGCTTCGGCCCCTGCTCCAGCACCTCGCCGCCCCGCAGCAGGAGGCCCCGCCGGGCGCACTCGGCGACGGCCCCCACCAGCACCATGGGCGTGGCCAGGCCCAGGGCGCAGGGGCAGGCCACCACCAGCACGGCCACCCCGGCCATGAGGGCCTGCACCGGCGGGGCCTTGTGGGCGTAGGCGAGGAGGCCCGCCAGACCCGCCAGGCCGATGACCAAGGGCATGAAGGCGGCGGCGATGCGGTCCACCAGGAGCTGGATGGGGGGCTTGGCGGCGAGGGTCTGCCGCACCCGCTGGACGATCTGGGAGAGGCGGGTCTCGGCCCCCACGGCCCGGGCCTCCAACTCCACGGTGCCGGCCGTGAGGAGGGTCCCCGCCAGGAGGTTGGAGCCGGGTTCGGCTTCCACCGGCCGCGCCTCCCCCGTGAGGCTGGAGGCGTCCACCCAACCCGCGCCGGCCACCACGCGGCCGTCCACGGGAATGCGCTCCCCCAGCTTCACCCGCAGGCGGTCCCCGGGCCTCACCTCCTCGATGGGGACCTCCACGAAGGCCTCTCCGTCCCAGCGCTCCGCCCCCTTGGCGTGGAGCTGCAACAGGCCGTGCACCGCCCGCCTCGCCTTGCGCTTGGAGCCCCCCTCGATGGCCCGGCCGATGACCAAGAGGCTCACCAGCATGGAGGCAGTGTCGAAGTAGACGTGGTGGCTATGCAGCGCCACGGCGGTGTAGAGGCTCACCAGGAAGGCCATGACGGCCCCGAAGCCCACCAGGGAATCCGTATTGGGGGAGCCCAGGCGCACCCTCCGCCAGCCGTTGACGATGATGGGCCAGCCGCAGTAGAGGAGCACGGGCATGGCTGCCAGGCCCGTGGTCCAGGTGAAGACGTCGCGCACCACCAGGGGCATAGGGTCGGGGTCGTAGAGGCGCGGCAGGAAGACCAGGTCGCTGAGCCACTCGATGCCCGCGTCGTGGGCGAAGGTGGCGTACATGACCATGGCGTTCATCATGGCGTTGGCGCCCAGGACGATGGCCAGCACCAGGCGCAGGGCCGAGTGCAGGCCCCGGGAGGCCGGGTCCTCTTCCTCCGCGGGACCCGCCATCTCCCGGGTCGGGAAGCCAAGGCGCGTGGCCTCCGCGGCGATGGCCTCCTTGCCCACCCACCCGGGGGCATAGAGCACCTGGGCCACCTCCGACACGGGCTCCACCACCGCCCTGACCACCCCCCGCCGGCCCTGCAGGATCCCTTCGATGAGGGGGGCGCAGCTGCCGCAGGCGATGCCGTCCACCTTGAACCAGGCCTCGAGGTAGGGCCCGGGCGGCAGCTCGCCCTCCCCGCCTCCGCCCTTGAAGCGGGGCCCCTGACGCCTCGCCTCCTCCGGGCCGAGGATATCGAAGACCGTGGCGCAGCCCGGGCAGCAGAATTCGTGTTCCATCCCCTGGTGCAGGCGCCGGGTGCGCCCCTCGGCGATGGGGGAGAGACAGAGGTCGCAGTGGGCGGCGGCCGGCATGTTCCGCTAGCGTCGCTTTCCCCGCGCCCGGGGAATCCCATCGAGCGCAAGCGGCACACTCTGGTACTTTGCCCCCTCCCAGCGAATAAGGCGGCGGACCTTCGTGCCCGTGTCACGAATATGAACGGTGGAAATCAAGTCATAGACCCCTTGGGTCCTCGTCGCGGCAACAGCCAGGGTTCGGGTGTACGGGCGGTACGTTTCGGTAATGCCCTCCGAACTTGAGTAGTCGTAATCGAGGCCTTCCATATCAATCATCAAGACGGGAAGGAGCCTTGTCCCAATCCGCCGAAACAGCGTGAGGTATTGGTTATCCACTTTGGTCGGATAGGCCTTGAATCGAAACCCAATCAGGGTCTCAGTTTCGTTCAGGCGGTAAGGCGCCAAATCCAGGCGCCAGTGGTCACCCTCCAGTTCGTGAGGCTCCGTTTCGGCCAGGAGCTTCCAGTTCCCATCAATCCGCCCAACCAAGTACAACATCCCAGGCGTGCCTGCCTGGACTTCCAGGGAAGGGTCACTAGGCGCCGCAAGCACCACCACCTTGTCGCGGCCTTGCCAAGGCAGGATCTCGATCGAGCGCTGGCCCGTCGGCAGTACACCGCCAATTGCCTCGAGCTCTGATTCAGGCATGGAGATTTCGGCTACGACAGGTTGGGTCGGATGTTGGGCCCAGGCCGCCACAGATGGTAGAGAAACACAGACCAATACCACCCCACGAGGGCCCCGCCACCTCATCTCAGCCCTCCGTTTTCAGCGACTTCGCCAGCAGCTGGGCCCGGATGAAGTCCTCGATGGCCCCGTCCAGCACCTTCTGGGTCTGGCTGGTCTCCTCGCCCGTGCGGTGGTCCTTCACCATCTGGTAGGGCTGGAGCACGTAGCTGCGGATCTGCGATCCCCAGGCCACGTCGGCCTTTTCGCCGCTGGCCGCATCCAACTTGTCCTGGATCTTGCGCTGCTCCAGCTCGTAGAGCTTGGACTTGAGCACCTTCATGGCCGTGGCCCTGTTCTTGATCTGGCTGCGCTCGTTCTGGCAGCTCACCACGATGCCCGTGGGCAGGTGGGTGAAGCGCACGGCGGACTCCGTGCGGTTCACGTGCTGGCCGCCGGCGCCGCTGGCCCGGAACACGTCGATCTTGAGATCCTTTTCGGGGATCTCGATATCGATGGTGTCATCCAGCTCCGGGGCCACGTGGACGGCGGCGAAGGAGGTGTGGCGGCGCTTGGCGGCGTCGTAGGGGCTGATGCGCACCAGGCGGTGCACGCCGGCCTCGGCCCGCAGGTAGCCGTGGGCGAAGGGGGCCGTCCCCAGGAAGGTGGCGCCCTTGATGCCCGCCTCCTCCCCGTCCTGGTAGTCCAGCATCCCCGTGGCCCAGCCCTTTGATTCCCAGAAACGCAGGTCCCTGCGGATCGCCCCCCAAGCCCCATCCCGGCCCTCGGTTCCCC
>CAYSXG010000055.1:0-2238 GCA_964434895.1 uncultured Solibacteraceae bacterium
CGGGAGAAGCTCGACCAGTACTTCGCCGCGATCCGGGAAGTGGAAAAGCGGATCGCCGGCGCGTCGGCGCCGAAGGAGGCGGCGGCCCCCGCCCCCGCGGGCGTGCCCGCGTCGTTCCTCGAGCACGTCCGGAATCTGCCGGACCCCACGGCCCTTGCCTTCCACCGGGGCCGCTTCCGTTACGAAACCAACGTCGGCGCGGGGCTCCCGGTCATCTGCACCCTGAGGGACCTGCTCTCAGGCGGGGACCGCATCCAGCGCCTGGAGGGCATCTTCTCCGGCTCCCTCTCCTTCATCTTCGGCCTCCTTGAGGACGGCGTGCCCTTCAGCCAGGCGGTGCGGACGGCCATGGAGCGGGGTTTCACGGAGCCGGATCCCCGGGACGATCTCAGCGGCATGGACGTGGCGCGCAAGGCCCTGATCCTGCACCGGGAAGCCGGCGGTGCCCTGGAGCCCGGAGCCGTGGCGGTGGAAGGGGTGCTGCCCTCGGACTTCGACGCGAGCGGAGACCTGGAGGGCTTCCTCGCCCGCCTGCCCCAGCTGGACGGGCCCTTCGAGAGGCGTCTGGAGGCCTGCCGTCAGCGGGGCGAGGTGCTGCGTTTCGCCGGGCGCTTCGACGGAGCGGGCTGCTCCGTGGGCACGGTGGCGGTGGGGGCGGACCATCCCCTCCGCCCCATCCGGGGGGGCGAGAACGCCTTCAGCTTCTTCACGGACCACTACAGCCCCACCCCCCTCGTGGTGCGCGGCTACGGGGCCGGGGCCGAGGTCACGGCGTCGGGCCTGCTGGCGGACGTCCTTCGGCTGGTGCAGAAGGTGAGCCTGTGAGCGGGATCCGCGCCTTCGCCCCCGCGAGCATCGGCAACGTGGCTGCGGGTTTTGACGTGCTTGGGGCGGCCCTCGCGCCCGTGGATTGCATTCTCTGGGGCGACACCGTGGAGGTGCGGGAGTCCCCGGAGGATCGCTTCGAGGTCCTGGGGCCCTACGCCGGCCGCCTCCCGGCGGATCCGGCCCAGAACCTGGTCCTGCGGGCCAGGGCCCTCTTCGCGGCCCAGCTGGAATCGCCCCTCCCCCCGATGGCCGTGACGCTATTCAAGGGCCTCCCGGTGAACAGCGGCCTCGGTTCCAGCGCTACCTCCATCGTGGCGGCCCTCGTGGCCTTCAACGCTGCCTGTGGCGAGCCCCTGGATGCGCAGGAGCTTCTGCTCATGGCCGGCGAGCTGGAGGGCCACCTCGACAACGTGGCCCCCTGCCTGTTGGGGGGGCTCCGGATGGTCACGGTGGGGGCGAAGGTGCGGAGCCTGCCCTGGCCCGAGGAGCTGCTCTTCGTGCTGGTCCACCCGCAGCTGGAGCTCTCGACGGCCCGGAGCCGGGCGGCCCTTCCCAAGGAGGTGCCGCTCTCCCTGGCGGTCGCCCACGCCCAGAACCAGACCACCTTCGTGCACGCCCTCCATACCCGGGATCTCGGCCTGCTCCGGGCCTCCCTGCGGGACCCCCTGGCGGAGCCCTTCCGGGCCCCGCTGGTGGAAGGCTTCCTGGCGGCCCAGGGAGCCGCCCTGGAGGCGGGCGCCTGGGGGTGCAGCCTCTCCGGATCGGGGCCCTCGGTCTTCGCGGTGGCGGAGGAGGACCGGGCCGAGGTGGTGGCGGCGGCCCTTCGGGGGGCCTTCGCCGCCGTCGGGGTTCCCGCGGAGGCGCGGATCTGCCGCCTGGACATCCAGGGGGCCCGGGTGGTGGGATGAGGGATGGGCTGGGAACCGGAACGAAGGACGCGGCCCCGGGGGTGCATCTTGATCTGTGATCGCCGGAGGTAGTCATGCAGTGTCAAAGCGTCCGGGATGCCTCCCTGCAGGCCACCTTTTCCGAAGCGGTGAGGGGCAACCTCGCCCCGGACGGGGGGCTTTACGCGCCGGTCTCCCTGCCCCAACTCCCGGACGTGGAGCACCTTTTGGGCCTGCCTTGGGGGGACCGGAACCCCGAGCTGCTGCGACGGCTGTTGGGCGACGAGTTCACGGGCGATGAGTTGGCGGCCCTCGCCGCCGAGGCCTTCGACTTCCCGGCCCCCCTGGTGAAGGTGGGGGAGCGGATCTGGGTGCTGGAGCTCTTTCACGGACCCTCGGCGGCCTTCAAGGACTTCGGCGCCCGCTTCCTCGCCCAGGTCCTGCACCTTCTCCGATGGAAGGGGGGGGGGGAGGGGCCCTGCACCGTCCTCACCGCGCCGAGCTGCCATCGGGGGGCCTCCTT
>CAYSXG010000055.1:2248-10781 GCA_964434895.1 uncultured Solibacteraceae bacterium
TCCCAAGGGCCGCGTCTCGCCCCTGCAGGAGCGGCAATTCGCGGCCCTGGGCGGCAACGTGCGGGCCCTGGCGGTCCAGGGGGGCTTCGACGACTGCCAGGCCCTCGCCAAGGGCTGTTTCCAGGACCCTGGGCTCAGCCGGGACCTCGGCCTCACCTCCGCTAACTCCATCAACCTGGCCCGTCTCCTGGCCCAGCTGCTCTATTACTTCGAGGCCGTGGCCCAGCTCCGGATCCAGGAAATGCGCGACCCTCCGGTCATCGCGGTGCCCAGCGGGAATTTCGGCAACCTATGCGCCGGCCTGATGGCCCAGCAGATGGGCCTGCCGGTGAAGGCCTTCGTGGCCGCCACCAACGCCAACCGCACGGTGCCGGACTACCTGGACACGGGCCGTTACCAGGGGCGACCCAGCGTGCCCACCCTTTCCAACGCGATGGACGTGGGGGACCCCAGCAATTGGCCGCGCATCCAGCACCTCTTCCGGGGGGACCGCTTCGCCCTTCGGAACGCGCTGCGCTGGGGCAGCCTCACGGACAAGGAGACCCGCGCGGCGTTGTGGGAGCTGCACGGCCAGGGCTACCTGGCGGATCCTCACGCCGCCGTGGCCTACGGGGTGCTGCGGCGCAACCTGGGACTCAGCGAGCCGGCCATCTTCCTGGGTACGGCCCATCCCGCCAAGTTCCGGGAGGTGCTGGAAGGTCCCATGGGCGTGGAGATTGGCCTGCCTCCGAGCCTGCAGGAGGTGGCCCAGCGGCCCCTCCAGAAGGAGGTTGTCCCCAACGACCTGGAGGCGTTGAAGGCGCGGCTGAGGGGCTTATATCCTCGGGCCCCGACCTCCGTCCCGTCGCCTCCGCACGCCTGGGCGATCTTCGAAGTGGTCCAAGGGGGATTTTGGAAGCGGGTCTCGGTGGGGGTCCCGTCCGCGCCGAAGCTGAAAGTTCAACGCTTCGGAGCCCCCATGCGCCCCCTCCTTCTGCCCCTGGCAGCGCTCATCGCCGCCGCTCCCGCCCAGGTCCAATCGCTCACCCACCTGAACGTGCCCGCCAAGCAGATGGTGAGCATTCGGTTTGAAAAGGCCCCAGGAGACACCGTGGGTCAGTGGAGTGGCTTCACCCTGTTTCGGCCGGACAAGAGCGTCGCCGCCTACAATTCAATCCCTGCCGGTCAAGCCTTGGTGATCCGTGAACTTTCCCTCAGCACGCTCTATCCCCCTCAGTCGGGCCCATTTCAGGTGGACCTGACCCTGTACACCACGGACCCGAGTTGTCCTGGCTGCACTTGGACGACCTGGGCCACCAGTTTCACCGCACCCGCGGCTGGCCGCTTTTCCATCACAACCGCCCTGGATACGGGAATGAGTTTCGCCAATCCCACGAGGCCAAAAGTGGGAATCAACCTTCCAAACCCTCCAAGCCTAGACTTTTCCATATTGGACAAAGTTGATCGGATCTATGGGTTTGGTTATCTGATTGCTTACTGAAGCTGCAGCTCGGCGCTTCAAATCACCTTCCCCGGATTGAATATTCCGTGGGGATCCAGCGCCGTCTTCAGGGCCCGCAGCGTCGCCAGTTGGCCCGGGTCCGATAGGGCCAGGAAGGCCTCCCGCTTGGCGAGGCCGATGCCGTGTTCGCCGCTGAGGGTACCGCCCAGGTCCAGGCAGAGCCTGAAGAGCGCCATCAGCTGGGCCTCCAGCTCCTCGGGCTCCGTCTCCCCCGCGGCCAGCAGGTTCACGTGGAGATTGCCGTCTCCCAGGTGGCCGTAGGTCACCGTGGGAAGGCCCAGTCGCTCGAGGCCCTGGAAGAGCTCCAGGATGCGGCTGCGGGGCACCACCACGTCCTCGCTGACCTTGCGGGGATGGCGTTCCTTGAGGAAGGCGCTGGTCGTGCGGCGCACGGCCCAGAGGGCCTCCCGCTGCCGGGCGTCGCTGGCGATCTGCAGGTCCTCGGAAACGGGGCCCAGCAGGTCCGCGAGGCCCTCGATGAAGGCCTCCGAGGTACAGCCCCGATCGTCGAACTCCAGGAGGGCCAGGGCCTCGCCGGGCAGGCGTCGGGCCTCCTCGGGGCCGTGGCGACGCAGCTCCGAAAGCACCGCGGGATCGAAGAACTCGAAGGCGGAGGGCAGGTAGCCGGCGGCGCAGAGGCTTCCGGGCAGCTCCAGCAGATCCCCGAAGCGCTTTACCGGCAGCAGCAGCGTGAGGCGTTCGACGGGGAGGGGCAGCAGGCGCACGGTGGCCCCCAGGATCAGGCCGAAGATGCCTTCGCTGCCCACGAGGAGCTGCCCGAGGTTGGGACCGGCATTGGCCTTCACGGAGGAGATGCCGAAGCGGTGGACCTCCCCGTCGGCCATGAGGGCGTCCACGGACAGCACCCAGTGCCGCGTCATGCCGTACTTGCAGGCGTTGGGGCCCCCGGCGTTGGTGGCCAGGCTGCCCCCGAAGGCGCAGATCTGCCAGCTGTTCGGGTCCGGAGGGTAGAAGAGTCCCTCGGCCTCGGCCGCCGCCTTCACCTCCCGAAGGGGGGCGCTGGTGGGGGCCCACAGGCAGAGGTCGGGCTTGGAGAGGTGGATCCTGCCGGGGTAGTCCGAAAGGTCCACGACCACGGTTCGGGGCGTGGGGACGCACCCGCCGGCCTTCCCGCTTCCGGCGCTTCGGGGCACGAGGCCGAAGCCCTCGGCCTCCGCTCGGCGCACCAGCTCCCGGAGGGCCCGGGGGCCCTGGGGTTTCACCACCGCCAGGGGGAGGGGCCCCTCCAGGTGGGACTCGTCCCGGCGGTAGGCCTCCAGGAGCTCCGGCTCCAGGAGGACCCGCGCTTCGGAGAGGGACCGCAGATCGCGCATGACCCAGTGTACAGGCCACGCCCTCGGGTAGGTCAGTGGACGAGGGTGCCCACGGCCTCGCCCTTCACCGCGGCCACCAGGTTCCCGGGCTTGTTCATGTCGAAGACGAGGATCGGCAGCCGGTTCTCCATGCACAGGGCGATGGCGGCGGCATCCATGACCTTCAGGCCCCGCTCCAGGCATTCCTGGAAGCTCACGTCGTCATAGCGGACGGCCGCGGGGTCCTTCTTGGGGTCGGCGGTATAGATCCCGTCCACGTTGGTGGCCTTCATGACCAGCTGGGCAGGGTTCTCTGTGGCGCGCAGGGCGGCGGCGGTGTCGGTGGTGAGGAAAGGGTTACCGGTGCCCGGGCCGAAAATGACCACCCTCCCCTTTTCGGGGTGGCGCGTGGCGCGGCGGCGGATGTAGCTTTCGGCCACCTTCGGCATCTCCAGCCCCGAGAGCGTGCGGGTATGCACGCCCATGTGCTCCAGGGCGTCCTGGAGGGCCAGGGCGTTGATCATGGTGGCGAGCATGCCCATGTGGTCGGCGGTGGTGCGGTCCATGCCCTTGGTGGAGCCCGCCACCCCGCGGAAGATGTTGCCTCCGCCGATGACGAGGCCCACCTCCACGCCCAAGGTGCGGATCTGCTTGACCTGCTCCGCGATCATGTTAACCACGGCGGGGTCGATGCCGCCCTTCTGCTCGCCCATGAGGGCTTCGCCGGAGAGCTTGAGGAGGATGCGGGAATATTTCATGAGGTCCTCGGCCCAAAAAAAGGGCGGCGCGAGGGCCGCCCTTCCTGGAATGTAGAGAGCGGGCTACTTGACGGAGGCCACGGAGGCCGCGACCTCGGCGGCGAAGTCGTCCTTCTTCTTCTCGAGGCCCTCGCCCATCACGAACTTCACGAAGCGGCGGACGCTGAGCTTCTCGCCGATCTCGGAGGTCTTGGTGCTGAGATACTGCTGCACGGTGACGTCGGGGTTCATGATGAAGGGCTGCTCCAGGAGGCAGACCTCCTTGTAGATGCTGTTCATCTTGCCCTCGACGATCTTGTCGACGATGTTGGCGGGCTTGCCGGTGGCCAGGGCCTGCTCGCGGGCGATCTCCATCTCCTTGGCGATGAACTCCTGGGTGACCTCGCTCTTGTCCACGAAGCGCGGGGCGGGATCCGCGGCAGCGATGTGCATGGCGATCTCCTTCACCATGCGCTGGAAGGCCTCGTTGCGGGCCACGAAGTCCGTCTCGGAGTTCACCTCGACGAGCACGCCCACGCGGCCGCCGGGGTGGATGTAGGCCTCGACGATGCCTTCGGCGGCGACGCGGTCGGCCTTCTTGGCGGCGGAGGCGAGGCCCTTCTTGCGGAGGTAGTCGATGGCCTCCTCGAGGTTGCCGTTGGTCTCTTCCAGGGCCTTCTTGCAGTCCATCATGCCGAGGCCGGTCTTCTCGCGCAGTTCCTTGACGTCGTTGGCGGTGAAAGCCATGGGGATCTCCTTGGGGAATCGGTCTTTTTCAGAGGAACAGCCACCAGCGGGGGACACTGATGGCTGATCGGATGCAGCGGATGGGCCGGGGAGGCTTAGCCTTCGGTCTCCATCTTTTCGGCCATCATCTTCTTCATGTCGGCGCTGTCACCCTTGTCCTGGAAGGACTGGCGCCCTTCGAGGATGGAGTCGGCCACGCGCTCGGCGAAGAGCAGGATGGAACGGATGGCGTCGTCGTTGGCGGGGATGACGTAGTCGATCTTGTCTGGGTCGCAGTTGGTGTCCACGATGCCCACCACCTTCAGGCCCAGCTTGTTGGCTTCGGTGACGGCGATGTCCTCGCGGTGGGGGTCGATGACGAAGATGACGTCGGGCAGGTGGCGCATGTCGCGGATGCCCGCGAAGGCGGCCTCCAGCTTCTCCTTCTGGCGGGTGAGGCCGAGGATCTCCTTCTTGGAGAGCTGGGCGGTGCGGGCGGGGTCGTTCAGCAGGGCTTCCAGATCCCGCAGCTTCTCGAGGGACTTCTTGATGGTGGCGAAGTTGGTGAGCATGCCGCCGAGCCAGCGGTTGTTCACGAAGAAGGCGCCGCAGCGCTCGGCCTGTTCCTTGATCACGTCCTGGGCCTGGGGCTTGGTGGCCACGAAGAGGAAGCTCTTGCCCTCGGCGGCGGACTTGGCGAGGAAGTTGGCGGCGGAGTTCCAGAGGCGCAGGGTCTTCTGGAGGTCCAGGATGTAGATGCTGTTGCGCGCGCCGAAGATGTACTTCTTCATCTTCGGGTTCCAGCGGCGGGTCTGGTGGCCGAAGTGGGCGCCGGCTTCGAGCAGTTCCTTCATTTGAATGGCAGCCATGATGGCCTCCTCAGCAGTGCGGCGGGGAGCGCCGCGGTGGGGATGAAGGCGGGAGTCGGTACCCGCCCGATTCGACCGCCTGCGGCGGTCCGGTGAAACAAAAGCAGGGGGATCCGAAGATCCCCCTGGCTCGGGAAAGGATTAACGCTTGCTGTACTGGAAGCGGCGACGGGCGGCCTTCTGGCCGGGCTTCTTACGTTCCTTCATGCGAGGATCGCGGGTTACCAGGCCGGCGCCGCGGAGCAGGCTCTTCAGCTGCTCGTTGTAGCCGATGAGGGCCCGGGAGACCCCCAGGCGGATGGCGGAGGCCTGGCCGGCGGAGCCGCCGCCGGTGACGGTGACCAGCAGATCGAACTTGCCTTCCAGCTCGCTGAGGACCAGGGGCTGGTGGACCATCATCCGCAGCACGGCGTTGGGGAAGAAGTTCTCCAGGCTGCGGCCGTTGACGGTCACCTTGCCGGTGCCGGGGCGCAGGAAAACGCGGGCGGCGGCGGTCTTGCGGCGGCCGGTTCCGTAGTGCTGATTCATCGCCATGGGTGCCTCGTTCGATCGGGATTAGAGCTTGATAGCCAGGGGGGCGGGCTGCTGGGCGGCCTGCTGGTGGTCGGCGCCGGCGTAGACCTTCAGCTTGCGGTACATCTGCCGGCCCAGGGGGCCCTTGGGCAGCATGCCCTTCACCGCGGACTCGATGACGCGCTCAGGGAAGGTGCCCTGCAGGACGTCAGCGCGGGTCTGCTTGTGGGAACCGGGCTGGGTGGTCGGGATGGAGTGGTAGATCTTCTGGGTCAGCTTCTTGCCGGTGAAGACGGCCTTCTCCGCGTTGATGACCACCACGTGGTCGCCGGTGTCGAGGAAGGGGGTCCAGCTGGGCTTGTGCTTGCCGGACAGCACCTCGGCGACGGCGCTGCTCAGGCGGCCGACGGGGATGCCGGTGGCGTCCACGAGGAACCACTGGCGCTGGATCTCCTGGCCTTTGGGGAAGAAGGTGCTCATGACCGGACTCCGATGAACAAACGAACGCAAGAACGACGGCAAGTGCGGGGGACAGCAAGCGTCCCACCTGGGGGCGGGACAGAAAGACAACCTTATCCTTGGATGGGGGCAGGGTCAAGGGATGATTTTGGGCCGGTCCTGAGGCCTGGGGGCTCAACCTTGCGCCAGCCGCCACAGTTCCTGGGTGACGCGGGAGGCCCCCATGCCGTCGACGAGGGCCATGCCGTCGCGGACCTGCTCCTGGCGGTTGTCCAGGCCCTCGGGCCCCAGCCACTGGGCCAGGGCCTCCAGGACCCGTTCGGGATCGGCGTCGGGCCCGATGCCCAGGTCGAAGCAACCGTTGTTCAAGGCCAGGTCCCCGAGGATCCGATGCTGCCGTTCGTTCTGCCCCCAGGTGGCCGCGGGTACGCCCATGCACTGGCTTTCTGCCAGGGTGACCCCCGCACTGCACCACAGGGCGTCGAAGTCCTGGATCCGACGGGTCAGGTTGGGGAGGCTCGGGAGGACGGTGCAGCCCGGGAAGGGCTCCCCTCTCAGGGGCTGGGGGGCGAGGAGGGTGCAGTGGCCCCGCCACCGGTCCTCCCGGACCAGGGTCTTCAGGACGTCGAAGGCCCGTTGGGCCAGGCCCGCGCCGTCGCTGCCCCCAAAACTGACCAGCAGCTTGTGGACCGCCAGGGGTTGGAGGGGCTCCCGTCGGGGCCTCAGGGACAGGACGGCGGGGTCCACCACGACGTAGGGGGTACCACGCAGGACCCGGCAGTTCCCGTGGAGGGTCTCGCAGGGGCGCACTTTCCGCCCGTCCATCACCTTGATGGGCGCCTCGGGCCACCGCACCCCTTCCAGGTAGGGCTGGAAGAGGAGGTCCGCCCCTTCGTGGGCCTCGGTGTCGTCCTCCATGACCGCGACCCGCAGCGGGCGGAGGGCGGCGAGGTGCTCGGGGGTGCAGTCCCACTGGTCCACCAGCACGAGATGGCCTCGGGCCTTCAGGGCCTCGGGAAGGGGGGCGTGGGCCTCCGTCCCCAGGTCCACGGTTTCGCAGGGGAGGGGCTGGTCGAGAAAGGGATGCCGGCCGGAACCCACCCGGCGGGCGCGCTCGTCCCCTGACACCGCCAGGCAGACGGACCCGCCCATGGCCTTCCAGGCCTCCTCCAGGGCGATGGCCCGGGCCACGTGGCCGAGGCCAAGTCGCAGATCGGTGTGCACGCGGAGGATCAGGAGCGGCTGCATGTGTCGGGAAGGGAGGTCTGCCCCGAGTGTACCGGCAAGCCCTGGATCCGGGGCGGCTCAGGGATAGGGGTGCCCCTGCCGGAAGCCCGGGCGGGGTTGTTCGACCTTCGGGGCCTCGGCCACGGGCCAGCCGTCCTGGAAATAGGCCTCCTTGTAGCGGACGTAGCGGCCCCAGATGGAAGCGACGAGCTCCCGCTGGGAGGGGGTGAGGTCCTTCTTGACCTCCGCGGGCCAGCCGGCCACGAGGGTGTGGGGGGGGGAGCGGAAGCCCTCCCGGAGCAGGGAGCCCGCGGCCACCAGGCAGCCCTCCCCGACCTCGGCCCCATCCATGATGGTGGTGCTCATGCCCACGAGGGCCCCGCGTCGCAGGGTGCACCCATGGAGCATGACGTTATGGGCCAGGCTCACCTCGTCCTCGACGATCGTGGGCCACTTGGCGTTGGTGACGTGGATGCAGCACATGTCTTGGATGTTGGCGCGGGCCCCGATGCGGATCCAGTTCACGTCCCCCCGGACCACGCAGTTGAACCAGATGCTGGTGTCGTCGCCGATCTCCACGTCCCCGAGCACCAGGGCGTTATCCGCCACGAAGATCCGGGAGCCGAGCTGGGGGACCATGCCTTGGAAGGGACGAATCATCCGAAACCTCGGGATTACTCTACCCTGGTGGGATGCTCGCCCATCTCCTGCCCTCCCGCCGGAATTTCCCTGGGGACGATCCGATTTTCGCCCTCAACGCCGAGGCGAACGCCCGCAAGGCCGCCGGGGAGCCCGTCATCAACGCCACCGTGGGGGCCCTGCTGGACGACCAAGGTCAGCTGGTGGTGCTCGAGGCCATCATGGACCTCTACCGCCAGCTGGGTCCCCTGGACGTCGCCCCCTACGCCCCCATCGCCGGGGACCCCGCCTTCCTCACGGCCCTGGTGCAGCGCTACTGGCCCCGGCTCGGGCATTTCGGCACCGGTTGTGCGACCCCCGGGGGCAGCGGGGCCCTCGCCCTCTCCATCCATAATTTGCTGGAACCCGGCCAGTCCGTGCTTTCCCTGGCGCCCTACTGGGGCCCCTACGGGACCATCTGCGCCGAGAACGGCGCCACTTTGGAAACGCTCCCCATCCCGGATCCGGGCCATACCCTCGACGAAGGGGCCTGGCGGGGGGCCGCGGCCT
>CAYSXG010000056.1:0-10725 GCA_964434895.1 uncultured Solibacteraceae bacterium
GATTGATACGCATTTGCGTTAGGACAATTATCGTCCCGCGTACTGTCGGATCACCCCTTCGATGGCCCGGCGGCAGGCGGCGCAGAAGCCCACCTCGTCTCGGGTGAACATGATGCAGTCCTCCTGGGAGCGGAAGTAGCCGGTGGACTCGTAGTTGGCCCCCTCGAAGGCGCCCACCCGCCCGCTGTGGGCGTCGCTTCCGAGGAGCCCCGTCTCGTGGGCCCGCTCCCGGGTGAAGAGGGCTTCCATCTCCGCCTCCGGCCGACCCGCCGCGCGGATGGCCCGGCGCTCCTTCTGGATGCCCGCGCTGTAGGCCTCGAACTCGGCCTTCTTCCAGGGGGTGGGCAGCTCCAGGCCCGGGTCCAGCAGGTCCGCCCACTTGGGATGGCGCGGATCCGCGCTGACGTTGGGCTCCCAGGGCTCCTGGCGGGGCTTGCCGGTCTCCAGCACCGCGTCCGAGGTGTAGTACTCGTCCGCCAGCCCCGCGAAGTGGTGGCCGAACTCGTGCACGAAGATGTAGGGGGAGAAGGCGTTGTCCGAGGCCACGGTGCCGTAGAGCTGGTGGATGCCGCCCCCCCCGTAGGTGCGGCCGTTCACCAGGATCTCCACAAAGTCGTAGGGGGCCTGGGAGGCGAAGTCCCGGAAGGCCCGGTTATCGAAGGTGAGCACGTAGCGCTCGCTGCCGAAGGCGTCGTAGGCGGCGCCCACGGGGCTGCGCCTGTGGATGCCGGTGCTGGGCCGGGAAACGCCCGATTCCGCGGCGGCAGGGCAGAGGCCCCAGAGGTTGAAGTCGGACTTGTGGGACTTGAAGGGCTCCTGGGCGAAGAGGAGGGAGCCGAGGCGCCGGGCGTCCCGGATGAACTTGCCCCGCTCCCGGGCGGTGTAGCCGTCCCCGAGGATGAGGAGGTCCACCTTGGAGGCCGGGTCCCCGTTCCGCAGGATGGGCACCAGGGCCCCGGCGTCCGGGGGGCGGGAGGTGTCCACGAAGGGGTCCTTGGGGTCCACGTCCACGGACCAGAGGTCCTGGAAGGCCAGGGCGGCGTCCCGCTTCTGGTAGACCACCCGGACGGGGCCCGCCGGGCAGGGGAAGCGCAGGCTTTCGTGGAAGACCCGGCTCCGCTTCTGGGCCTCCCGGGTCTCCTGCCATTCTCCGAGGATGCTGGCGAAGCCGCGGGAGTAGAGCACCTTGCCGGTGCCGGACTCCCGCACCTCGAAGCGGTACTTGCCCAGGTCGGAATCGTCCACGGGCCGCGCGGGGTTGCCCGGGAAGGGCAGGGGCTCCAGCACCACCCGGTCCAGGCTGAAGGATTCCGTGGTGGCGGTGCCCTGATGGTGCAGGTCCACCCGCAGGGTGCGGGGGGGCAGGGCCGCGAGGAGGGTCGAGGCCAGGGCGGCGAGCAGGGTTCGGATCATGCGGGCCCTCGGGGATCCGCTCCAGACTAACCCGGATGCCCAGGCGCTCCGATCAGGGGGTGGCCCATGTCCTCCCTCCAGATCCGCATCCCCGGCCAGGCGCCCCGGACCCTCGGGGCGGAGGAGGCCCTGCTCACGGTGGGCCGCTCCAGCCAGAATGACCTCATCATCGAGGACCCCAGCCTCTCCCGCCTCCACGCGCGCTTCCTCATGAAGGGGGACCAGGCCTTCGTGGAGGACCTGGGCAGCCTCAACGGTACGGCGGTGAACGGCCAGCGGGTGCGGGGCCTCGCGCCGGTCCAGGCCGGCGACGAGGTGACCTTCGGCACCGTCCTGCTCACCCTGGCGCCCCTGGCGGCGCCGAAGGTGTTCATCGATCCCCAGGGCAAGGAGAGCCTGGCCCGGGCCACCCTGGTCATGTCCGCGGAAAAGCTCCGCAGCACCGTCGTCGGGGGGACCGACAAGGTCCAGGGGCGTTGGCTCCAGGTCCTGCACCTCATCCAGGAGCTGACCCTGCAGCTGATCCGGGACGTGCCCCCCCAGCAGCTGTTGGAGGACCTGGTGGAGCGGCTCTTCGCCTTCCTGCAGCCGGATCGGGGGGTGGTGCTGCTCCGGGGGGAGGGGGGGCAGGTGGAGCCGGTGGTGGTGCGCACCCAGGAGGGGAACGCCTCCCGGGGCCAGATCCGCCTCAGCCACACCCTGGTGGAGGCGGCCCTGGAGCGGCGGGAGGCCCTCCTGCTCAACGATCCCATCAGCAGCCCGGACCTGGCCTCCCAGAGCCTCATCTTCAGCGGGGTGAGCACCATCATCGTCACCCCCCTGGAGGCCGAGGGCCAGGTCATCGGCCTGCTCTACTTCGACGCCACGCCGCACCGGTCCCCCTTCAGCGAGGACGACCTCCTCCTGGTGACGGCCCTGGCCCACGTGGCCGCCGCCAAGATCCAGAACGCCAAGCTCATGGGCGAAGTGCAGAAGAAGCGGGCCCTGGAGCAGGAGATGGCCATCGCCCGCAGCATCCAGCAGCGCCTGTTGCCGGGCCGCCCTCCGGCCTTGGAGGGCCTGGAGCTCCACGGCAGCAACCAGGCTTCCCGCCAGGTGTCCGGGGATCTCTACGGCTTCTGGCCCCTGCCCGACGGGGGGGCCTACGTGGTCATCGCGGACGTGAGCGGCAAGGGCATCGGGCCGGGCCTGCTCATGGCCACCTTCCAGGCCTACATGAGCGCCTGGGCGGAACTGGCCCTGGACCCGGCGCCCCTGGCGGAGCGCCTCAGCGCCGCCCTGGCCCACCACACCACCACCAACCGCTTCGTCACCGGCTTCCTCATGCGCCTGAGGCCCGGCGGAGCCTTCACCTGGACCAGCGCCGGCCATAACCCGGCCCTGCTGCTGCGGGCCACGGGGGCGATGGAGGCCCTGCCCACGGGGGGCATGCCCCTGGCCATGCTGCCGGGCACCGTGCCCTACGCCGAGGCCGAAGGCAGCTTGGGGCCCGGGGACCTGCTCTGCCTCTACACGGACGGCATCACCGAGGCCGAGAATCCGGAGGGGGAGGAATTCGGCCAGGAGGGGCTAGCGGCCTGCCTGCGGGGCCACCGGGAGGGGGGCCTGGAGGACCTCGACCGCGCCCTGCACGAGGCCCTGGACGCCTTCACCGGCCACGCCCCCCCCTCCGACGACCGCACCCTGGTCCTTCTGCGCCGGATTCCCTGAGGCAGGCTAACCTTGATTTCCTAAGGATGCCGTTCCAGCCGAGAACCGCGAGGAGTCCCCCATGCTCACGCCCAAGCAGCGCCAGTTCCTCAAGGCCAAGGCCCACGGCCTCAAGCCCGTGGTCCAAATCGGGAAGGGCGGCGTCACCCCCGCCCTGATGGCGGAGCTGGACACCATGCTGGACAGCCTGGAGCTGGTGAAGATCAAGCTGAACCAGAACACCTTCGAGGACAAGGAGTCGGTGGTGCAGGCCCTCTGCGCCCGGGTGGAGGGGGCTGAATTCGTGTGGATGGTGGGCCACACCCTCCTCTTCTTCCGCCCCAGCCGCACCAAGCCCACGGCCTATCCCCTGCCCGTGAGGGCCGGGGCCTGATGCGCCTGCTGCTGCTCGGGAATTCCGGTTCCGGGAAGTCCTTCTGGGCCCGCCGCCTCGCCCAACGGCACGGGCTCGAGCACCTGGACCTGGACATCCTGGTATGGGAGCAGGGTCTCATCGCTTCGCCCCGCCCGCCGGAAGAGGTGGAGGAGGACCTGGAGCGCTTCGTGTCGAGCCGGGAGGCCTGGGTGGTGGAGGGTTGCTACGAGGGGCTCATCGCTTCGGCCCTGCCCCGCTGCACCGAGCTCCTCTTCCTCAATCCGGGACTGGAGGCCTGCCTGGAGAACGCCCGCCGACGCCCCTGGGAGCCCCACAAGTACGCCCGGGAGGAGGACCAGCGGCGCATGCTGCCCATGCTATTGGGATGGGTGGCGGCCCATTACATCCGCGAGGACGCCTGGTCCTACGCGGCCCATCGCCGGGTCTTCGACGCCTTCGCGGGCCCCAAGCGCGAGATCACGGTCCTGCCGGTGGAATGAGATGCGGTGATCGGGCTTCGCCCGATGACCGCATGGGGAGCACGAGGGGGACGCAGAGGGAGCGGAGCGACCGGGCGGTCCCCCTCGTTCATGTGGGCGCCTCAGCGCCGGGGCCAGAGCAGGAGGAGGAGGCTGAGGTCCGTGATGGCCCAGGCCCAGAGGCCCCGGTACATGCCAGCCTCGGCCTGCTTGGGGGTCCAGGACCTCCAGCGCAGGCGCCAGGGCAGCAGGACGAAGGCCCAGGCCAGGAGGCTGATCCCCAGGGGCTTTAGGGGGGCCCGGGCCTGGATGAGGGCGTTGGCGAAGTAGAGATGGGCCACCACGGCGGCCCCGAGGGCATAGCTGAGGCTGCGGCCCACGCCCATCTTGATGACGAGGGTCTGGTCCCCTCGGCGGGTGTCCTCCTCCACCTGGTAGATCTGCGTGAGGGGATAGAGGGCCGCGAAGAGGAAGAAGAATCCGATGCAGGCCTGCATGAGGACGGGCTCCAGGCCCCGGCCCGTGAGGGTCCAGCCCGCCATGGGGGTGAAGAAGCCGAAGCCCGCGCAGTTGATGAGCAGGTCCCAGCCGGCGCGCGCCTTGAGGCGGATGGGCGGCACCGAATAGAGCACGCTCATGAGCACGCAGGTCATGACGATCTCGAAGAAGTAGCGCCCGCCGCGGCCCACGTGGATGAAGGCCGCGCTCCACGCGAGGCCGGCGGCCAGCAGCGCGTAGCCGAAGTGGGCGAGGTGCTTCGGGGGCTTGGGGGGCTGGCGCAGGTAGCCGATGTCCCCCTCGTCCTGGTCGAAGGCGGAATTGAGGGCCAGGGTGCCCCCGTTGAGGAGGGCCACGAAGATGACCCAGCCCGCGAAGGTGCCCGGGGCCAGGGGCCAGCCCTTGGCCAGCAGGGTGCCCAGGAGCAGGTGGGCGGTCATGATGGGCCATTCCAGGGGCCGCAGGTGCAGTAGGTAGGCCAGGAGGTCGGGACCGAGCACCCGTTCGAAGGCCCGGCGCAGGGCGAAGGTCTGGTTCATGGGATCAGCAGCACCTTCCCGATGGCGCCCCGGCCCTCCAGCATGGCGTGGGCCTCGGCCCCGTCCGCGAGGGGATAGCGCGCGGCGATGGTGATCTTCAGGGCCCCCTCCCGCACCCACTGGAAGAGCTCCTGGGCGCGGCGGAGCCTTTCCTCCCGGCTCGTGAGGACGTTCCAGAGATCGCCCCCCGTGAGGGTCTTGGAGGTGTCCATGAGCATGCGGGGATCCACCGGGGGAGGGTCCCCGCCGGCCATGCCGAAGAAGACCACCCGGCCCCCCTTCCGCACCGCCTCGAGGCTCCCGGGCAGGGTGGTGCCCACGGAGTCGTAGGCCACGTCCACGCCCCCGGGGGCGAAGCGATGCACGGCGGCCACCCAGTCCCCGGTGGTGAGGGCCACGGCCTGGGCCCCGGCCTCCATGACCGCCCGGGCCTTGGTCTCCGAGGAAACCAGGCCGATGACCCGGGCGCCGAGCCTGCGGGCGATCTGGATGAGCAGGAGGCCCACGCCGCCGGCGGCGGCGTGGACCAGGGCCGTCTCTCCGGCCCGCAGGGGATGGCTGTCCCGGACCAGGTACTGGGCCGTGAGCCCCTGCAGGAGCAGGGCGGCCGCGGTTTCGGAGGAGATGTCCTCGGGGAGGGGGATGAGCTTGTCCTCGGGTACCGCCACCTGCTCGGCGTTGGCGTGGGGGCTGTCGGCGAAGGCCACGCGGTCGCCGGGCTCGAAGGCGCCGTCCTTCCACGCGGCGGCGATGGTCCCGGCGGCCTCGTAGCCCGCGATGTAGGGAGGCTCTCCCTCCAGGTGGTAGCGCCCCTGCCGGCGGTAGACGTCGGCGAAGTTGAGCCCGATGGCCTCGGTGCGTACGAGCGCGTGGCCCGGCGGGAGCTCGGGGTCCGGCAGGTCTTCCATCTGGAGGACTTCGGGGCCGCCGAAGGTGCGGAAGGCGAGGGCTCGCATGGGGGCTCCTAGGCGACGACGGAGGCGTCCAGGGGCTGGATCCTGGGCTCCCGCCGGGGTTCCGCCAGCTCTTCCATGGCCGCCATCAGGTGGGAGACGTCGAAGCGGGTGTCCACGCACATGCCGTGGGGCAGGGCGAGGGGGATCACGTAGGCCGGCACCTCGGGCAGCTTGGTGAGGCCCTTCAGCAGGCGGTCCGTGCAGCTCACGGCCACCACCAGGTCCGGCCGGAATTCCCGGGCCTCCCGGTAGGCCTTCTGGCTGCGGTTGGTGATGCGGGCCTCCCAGTCCCGCTGGAGGGTGCCCCGCAGCACGTCCTCCACGGGGCAGAGGCCGCACTCGAAGCAGTTCTGGAGATCCTGGAAAATCTCCGCCTTGCACTTCGCCATCTGGATGCAGTGGGGGAGCAGCACCAGGGAGCGCTTGGCCCGGCGCCCCCGGAAGGCCTGAGCCACCCGGTGGTTGTTCCAGCCGCAGAAGGAGAGGATCCAGGCGTCCTCCTTCCCCGCGACCCGGGCCAGGGGGCGGAGGAAGCGGACCCAGCGGCCGTCCCATCGGACGATGCTCGCCCGGTGCCGCAGGTAGGACTCCCCCGCGTGGAAGGTGGGCCAGAGGATGAAGAAGCAGGCCGCGGCGGCGATGAGCCACCAGCCCCGGCGCCCGTGGTCCGCGGCCGCCAGGCCCATGGCCAGGGCCACGCCCAGGGCCGGCAGGCCCCGGCGGACCCATAGGAACAGGCCGTAGCGTTCGACGGGAAGGGAGGTGGGGGTCATGGCACCGGGGGCTCGAAGAACACCAGGATACCTGCATTCGCGGGGGTCGCGCAGGGACGGGGTGGGCCTCAGCCCGGATTGGGGAGGTGGTTCAAGGAGATGCTTCCCGCCGGGGCCGGGACCTACTTCGCCGAGCCGGCCAGGCCCACGAGCTTCTTAAGGTCGTCGTCCTTCCAGCGCAGGCCGCCGCCGAAGAAGAAGGAGCGGAGGTCCTTGTTCCCGATGTCCTGCCAGCCGGCCTGGACGTAGAGGTTCTTGTAGAACTGGTAGCTGGAGGTGAGGCGGTAGCGGGGGTTGGGCTTGTCGTCGCGCTTGCTGAAGTCGTAGGCCAGGGCCCCCAGGCGGAAGCGGTCCTCGAGGCTGCGCCACTCGGCGCCGCCGCCGCCCTTGCCCTCGACGATGCCGGCGCTCAGCACGAGGTGGTCCCCGAGGCGCTTGACGAACTGGGCCGAGACCGTGAGGGCCTGGTCCGCGGTGACGGTGCGGGTCTTCTCCAGGGCCGTCACGGGGAGGCCCGTGGCGGGGTCGATCTTGGTGACGGTGCGGGTGGAATCGGCGATCTTCCCGTCCGGGGTGGAGTTCAGCTGCAGGGCGTACCAGTAGTCCTTGCGCGGGGCCAGGTCGATGCCCAGGCCGGTCTGGCTGTCCCCGCGGCTGGTCCAGCGCGCCCCGTTCAGGTCCAGGCGGAGGTCCATGGCCCTGAAGCCCCCCAGCAGCTCGTTCACGTTGTCCACGGCGGTGTTGATCTTCTTGATGGTGGCGTCGTCCGTGAGCAGCTTGCCGATGGTGCCCTCGCCCTTGTCCAGCTTGGCGGTGATGTTCCTCAGGTTGGTGGAGGTCTCCTGGAAGCTGGCGGCCAGCTTGCGGACCTCGGTCATGGTGGACTTCAGCTCCGGCCGCGTGTCCGCCACCATGCCGTTGAGGTTCCTCCCGAGCTCCTCGAACTGCTGGGCCAGGCGGGGCAGGCGGTCCCGCAGCTCGCCGGAGATCGCCTCGGCGTTGGCCATGGTGTGGTTGATGGCCGCGTGGTTCTCCTGGGCCATGCTGCGGAACTCGCCGGTGAGCACGCGGATGTTGTCCACGATCTCGTCGAGCTTGGCCCGCCCCTCCTCGCCGCCGATGCTGTGGTTCAGGGCGCCGGTGATGCCCTTCACGTCCTGGCCGATCTGGGCCAGGGTCTCCATGAGGTTGTCCAGGCTCACGCCCTCCTTGCTGCGGATCTGCGGGTCCTGCGTGAGGCCGGCCTCCGGGTGGCCGGGGTCCAGGTCGATGTACTTCTCGCCGAGGATGCCGATGGAATTGAGGCTGGCCTGGGCGTCCTTGTAGACCTCCAGGTCCGGCCGGAGGCTGAAGGTCACCTTGGCCTTGCCGCCCTCCAGCTCGATCTTGCGCACCTCGCCGACCTTCACGCCGGCGATGCGCACGGCCCCCTGGACCGTGAGGCCCGTCACCTGTCCGAAGCGGGCCGAGACCATGCGGCCGTTGCCGTTCCGGCTCACGTCCAGCTTCTCCATCCGGAGGATGAGGGCCCCGATGACGGCGATGGCGGCGATGAAGAAGGCGCCGACTTTGGTTTCGAGTCTCATCATGCGGGGAGCCCTTTGGGTGTGCGCTTGGGGGGCGGCGGGTCGAGGAGGAAGGGGCCGTCCGCGTCCCCGCGGAGGAACTGCTGCACCACCGGGTTGGGGTCCTTGCGGAAGTCCTCGGGGGTCTCCAGGGAGATCACCTCCCCCCGGAAGAGCAGGGCGATGCGGTCCGCGATCTCGAAGGCGCTCTTGAGGTCGTGGGTGATGGTGATGGTGGTGACCCCCAGCTCGTGCTTGAGGTCCAGGATGACGCGCCCGATGACGTCGGTCATGACGGGGTCGAGGCCGGTGGTGGGCTCGTCGAAGAGAAGGATCTTGGGCTTGAGGGAGATGGCCCGGGCGAAGCCCACCCGCCGCTTCATGCCGCCGGAGAGCTCAGAGGGCTTGAGCTTGTCCGTGCCCTTCATGCCCACCATGCTCAGGCACTCCTCCACCCGGGACCGGACCTCCTGGGGTTTCATGTCCGTGTGGCGCCTAAGGGAGAAGGCGATGTTCTCGAAGACCGTCATGGAATCGAAGAGGGCGGCCATCTGGAAGCACATGCCGATGTGCTTGCGCACCTCGAAGAGGCCCGGGCGGTCCAGCTGCGCGATGATCTTGCCGTCCACGGCCACGTGGCCCGCGTCCGGGGTGAGAAGGCCCATGATGTTGCGCAGCAGCACGGTCTTGCCGGTGCCGGAGCCCCCCAGCACCACCAGGCTTTCGCCCTCCTCCACCTGGAGGTTCACGTTGCTCAGGACCACCTTGGGGCCGAAGGCTTTGGAGAGGTTGACGACGTCGATGGCGGGCATGTCAGGCCGGGGAGGCGGCGAAGCCGGGGATTGGGGGCACGGGCGCGGTCCTCATACGAGCAGCATCTTCGTCAGGAAGAAGTCGGCGATGAGGATCCACAGGCTGCTGGTCACCACGCTGGAGGTGGGGGCGTTGCCCACGCCCTCGGCGCCGCCCTGGGTGCGGTAGCCCTTCCAGCAGCCCACCAGGGCGATGATGAGGCCGAAGACGAAGGCCTTGATGAGGGCGATGCGGAGGTCCCGGAAGGCCAGCAGCTTGTAGAACTCCTGGCCGTAGGCGAAGGCGCTCTGGCCCTCCACCCCCACCAGCAGGAGGTAGCCGCCCCAGTAGCCCACGTAGATGGAGATGG
Organism: uncultured Solibacteraceae bacterium; assembly: GCA_964434895.1. Lineage (GTDB taxonomy): Bacteria > Acidobacteriota > Holophagae > Holophagales > Holophagaceae > CAYSXG01. The sequence goes on from CAYSXG010000056.1 coordinate 9,451, forward strand.
CCGTGCGCAGGGGCAGCATCACCGCCGGCGCCCGCAGCCGCGGAACGAAGAGGTAGTGGACGGGGTCCGTGGCGAGGCATTCCAGGGCGTCGATCTGCTCGGTGACCTTCATGGTGCCCAGCTCGGCCGCCATGGCGCTGCCCACCCGGCCCGAGAGCATGAGGCCCGTGATGACCGGGGCCAGCTCCCGCACCACCGCCAGGCCCTCCACCTGGGCCGAGAGGCCCTCGGCGCCGAACTGCTTGAAGCCGAAGGCCAGCTGCACCGCGAAGACCATGCTGACCGAGAGGGAGGTCAGCACCACCACGGGGATGGAGTTGACGCCCACGGCCCCCAGCTGGCGCATGAGGTTCTCGCCATCGAAGGGCCGCTTGAAGACGGCGCGGAAGGCCCTTCCCGAAAGCACCGCGAAATCCCCGGTCTGCTGAAGGAAACCCAGCACCAGGGTGCCGGTCCGATCGAGGAAGGCCGTATTCATGAGACTCCGGGGCGGGGAATTCAGGGCGAAAGGGATACTTTACCGGAAGCCGGCCGGTTTACTGAGGGGAGGTCTCCCCCTCAGCCCTTCTTCTGGCGGGCCCGCAGGCGATGGGCCCCCTCTTCCCGGGTGTTCTGGGGCGTGCGGCTGAGGGCCAGGGCCCCCGGGGGGACGTCCTTGGTGATGGTGCTGCCCGCGGCGATCATGGCCTCGTCCCCCACGCTCACGGGGGCCACGAGCTGGGTGTCCGATCCCACGAAGACCCGCTCGCCGATGCGGGTGCGGTGCTTGTTCACGCCGTCGTAGTTGCAGGTGATGACGCCGGCGCCGATGTTGGTGCCCGCGCCGATCTCGCAGTCCCCCAGGTAGGCGAGGTGGTTGGCCTTCACGCCGTCCCGGAGGTGGGCCTTCTTGGTCTCCACGAAGTTGCCCACGTGGGCCCCGGCCTCCAGCACCGAGCCCTCCCGCAGCCGGGCGAAGGGCCCCACCACCGCGCCGGGCCCGACCGAGGCGGATTCGAGCAGGGAGTAGGCGCGGAGGGTGGCCCCCGCCGAGACGGTGGCGTTCACGAGGATGGATCCCTGGCCCACCGTGACCTCCTCCCCGATCTCCACGGCCCCCTCCAGGCGCACGCCGGGCTCCAGGACCACGTCCCGGGACAGGCGCACCCGGGGCCCGACGGAGGTGGTTTCGGGGTCCAGGAAGGTCACGCCCTCCCGCATCCAGGCCCGGTTGATGGCCCGGCGGGCCAGGGCCTGGAGCTCCGCCTGGTCCTGGCGGGAGTTCATCCCCGACAG
>CAYSXG010000057.1:0-10714 GCA_964434895.1 uncultured Solibacteraceae bacterium
GGGCGCGCACCCCTCGGCGGGGAACGGCCCGGGCCGCTGCCGTTCCCTGGGTCTTGAGGCCGCCCCGGGGGGGCCCGGCCTGGGCCCGGACAATAAGGCCGGCCCACCCCAGCCCGGGCCTAGCGTTTCGGCGGGTCTCGGATCCGGGAGGGTTCTGGGCAGGTTCTCGGGGCATGTCGGAAGGCCGATCCCCCGCATCCCGGGGCCGGGCGTAGGTTTCCACGTCGGGGCCCGACCAGGTTCACCCATCCGGGGGGGCCTGGCAATGGGATAGGATGGCCTTTTTGGAGACCCCCATGTCCACCCTCCTCGTCGACAAGCAGGACCGCATCGCCTGGGTCACCCTCAACCGCCCCGACAAGCTCAACGCCCTGAACGGGGAGCTGCTGAAGGAGCTGGAGTGCGCCTTCGCGGGCCTGGAGCACGACGAGGAGGTGGGCGTCGTGGTGCTCGGCGGCGCCGGGGAGAAGGCCTTCGTGGCCGGGGCCGACATCGGCGAGCTGCGGGACCTGGACAGCGCCGGCGCGCGCCTCCAGGCCCTGCGGGGCCAGGCGGTCTTCGACCGCATCGAGGCCATGCCCAAGCCCGTCATCGCCATGGTGAACGGCTTCGCCCTCGGGGGGGGCTGCGAATTGGCCCTGGCCTGCCACGTGCGCGTGGCCTCGGAAGGGGCCCGCTTCGGCCTCCCGGAGGTCTCCCTGGGCATCATCCCCGGCTACGGGGGGACCCAGCGCCTGCCGCGCTTGGTAGGCAAGGGCGTGGCCCTGGACATGATCCTCAGCGGCGACATGGTGGGGGCCGCCGACGCCCTTCGCATGGGCCTCGTGAGCCGGGTCTTCCCCGCGGCCGAGCTGCGGGCGGGTGCCGAGAAGCTGGCCCGCACGATGCTGGGCCGCGGCCCCCTGGCCCTGCGCTCCGCCCTCACGGCGGTGCACCAGGGGATGGAGATGGGCCAGGAACAAGGCCTCCACTTCGAGGCGGCCCTCTTCGGCCTCCTGGCCTCCACCCAGGACATGCGGGAGGGCATGGGCGCCTTCCTGGAGAAGCGACCGGCCCAGTTCAAGGGCCTCTGAACCAAAGCCGCATCCTCCATCACCATTTATCTCCGTCCATCACCGGTTTCATTCGGTTTTTTTGGACCGGTGATGAACGGTGATGGACGCGAGAAAGCGACCGGCCCAGTTCAAGGGCATCTGAACCAAAGCTGCATCCTTCATCACCGTTTATCTCCGTCCATCACCGGTTTCATTCGTTTTTTTGGACCGGTGATAAACGGTGATGAACGGTGATGGACGCGAGAAAGGTACGGCGACCCCACCTTCGACTCCGGGTTCCAGGAAGCATCCTTCTAGAGCCGCAATTGGAACCGCGAATTCACGTACAACCGTGAACCCCGGGTCGAGAAGGGCATTCAACCAAGTCGCCGGGCCCCCGGTCCCTTCTTGCATCGAAGGGAGCCCCGATGCCCATCCTCGCCCGCGCCCTGCCCGCCCTGCTGGCCCTGGGCCTGCCGGGGACCCCGGCCCTGCCCCCCTCCCCGCTGAACGCCTCCCAAAAGGCCTGCCACCTCCTCAACCGCCTGGCCTACGGGCCCCGGCCCGGAGAGGTGGAGCGCCTGGCCCGGGGGGGGGACGCGGCGCTCCTGGACTGGCTGAGGCACCAGATGGAGCCCGCCGGGATCCCGGACGAGGCCGTGGAGGCCCGGGTGAAGGCCTACCCCACCCTGGGCCAGGACCTGCCCGCCCTGCAGGCGGCCTTCCGCCGGCCCCGGCTGGAGGCCAAGGAAGCCGGTCTGAGGCCCGAGGATCCGGAGTACAAGGCCAAGCTGCGGGAGCTGGTGCCTCCGGAAATGAGGCCGGGGGTGATGGAGGAGGAGCTGGTCTCGGCCAAGCTGGTCCGCGCCGTCGAAAGCGAGCGCCAGCTCCAGGAGGTCCTCGCGGATTTCTGGTTCAACCACTTCAACGTGTTCCTGAACAAGGGCGCCGACCGCTGGTTCATCATGACCTACGAGCGGGAGGCCCTCCGGCGCCACCTCTTCGGGAAGTTCCGGGACCTGGTCCTGGCCACCGCGGGCCACCCGGCCATGCTCTGGTACCTGGACAACTGGCTCAGCGCCCGGGAGGGCTTCGACCCCGCCGCCCTGCGGCCCCCGCAGCGCCCGCGGCCCGTCCCCGGCGCCCCCAAGTTGGGCCTCAACGAGAACTACGCCCGGGAGCTGATGGAGCTCCACACCCTGGGCGTGGACGGGGGCTACACCCAGGCGGACGTGCGGGAGGTGGCCCGCTGTTTCACGGGGTGGTCCATCGAGCGGCCCCGGGAGGCGGCCCGGGCGGTCTTCCGAAGGGCCGCCCACGACGCCTCCCCCAAGACCGTCCTGGGAGCGAGGATCGACGAGGGGGGCTCCGGGGACGGCGAACAGGTCATCGCCCTGCTCTGCCGCCAGCCCGCCTGCGCCACCCTCGTCGCCACCAAGCTCTGCCGCCGCTTCGTGGGGGACCAGCCTCCGCCGGCCCTCGTGCGCCGGGTGGCCAAGCGCTTCCTGGACACGGACGGGGACCTGCGCCAGGTCTACTGGGCCCTCTTCACGTCGCCGGAATTCTGGTCCCGGGAGGCCCTCCACACCAAGGTGAAGACGCCCTACGAATTCGCCGTGTCCAGCGTGAGGGCCCTCGGGGGCCGACTGGACAAGCCCGTCCCCCTCGCCCGGGCCATCGCCCGCATGGGCCAGCCCCTTTATCGCTGCCAGCCCCCCACGGGCTACAAGGAGGTCCAGGAGGCCTGGGTGAACACCGGGGCCCTGGTGAACCGCATCCGCTTCGGCATGGCCCTGGCGCAGGGCCGCCTGGCGGGGGTCTCCTGGTCCCGCCCGGCCTTCGAGGAACCCCTGCAGCGGGAGCCGGAGCCAGCGGCGGCCCTGCCCCGCCTGGCCTCCCTGCTGCTCCAGGAGGAGCTGGGCCCGGGGGGCCGAGGATGCCTGTCCAAGGGATTTAGGCCGGCGGAGGCGGCTCCGCCGGAGGGCGGGGCCAGGACGGGGCCCCCCCTCGACCGCGCGCTGGGCCTCCTCCTGGGCTCTCCGGAATTCCAAAGGAAATGACCATGGACCGCCGCCTCTTCCTGAAGGCCTCCTCCCTCGCCATGGCGGGTCTGGGCTTCGCCCCCCGCTTCCTCCAGGCCGCCGCCGCCCAGCCCGCCGCCCGGGGCAAGGTCCTCGTGCTGGTCTTCCAGCGGGGGGCCGCCGACGGCCTCTCCATGCTGCCCCCCCTGGGGGACCGCCGCTACGCCGAGCTCCGCCCCACCCTGGCCCTGCCCGCCGAGGGGGAGGGGGCGGCCCTCAAACTGGACGGCTTCTTCGGCCTGCACCCGGCCCTGGGGGCCCTGCTGCCCTTCTACGAGCGGGGCCGTCTCGCGGGGATCCACGGCGTGGGCTCGCCGGACCTCACCCGCTCCCACTTCGACGCCCAGGACTTCATGGAATCCGGGACCCCGGGCCTCAAGGCCACCGAGGACGGCTTCCTGGCCCGGGCCCTCGGGGCCATGCCCCCGGCCAAGGCCGCCCCCTTCCGCGCCGTGGCCCTGCAGCCCAACCTGCCCCGGAGTCTGGCGGGGGACGCTTCGGCCCTGGCCTTGGCCAGCCTGGACGACTTCCAGATCCCCAACCCCTCCGCCGGTCGCGGCTTCGAGGGCATGTACGGCGCGGCCCTGGACGAGGCCCTGCGGGGGGCCGGGCGGGAGGCGGCGGAGGCGCTGCGGGCCCTCAAAGCCAAGGATCCGCGCCGGTGGGCCCCGGAGGCCGCCTATCCCGCCAGCCCCCTGGGCCGGCGCATGAAGGAGATCGCCCAGCTCATCAAGGCGGACCTCGGCCTCCGGGTGGCCGTCACGGACTGCGGGGGCTGGGACACCCACGTGGGCCAGGGCGCGGCCAAGGGCCAGCTGGCGGGCCGCCTCCAGGACTTCGGCGACAGCCTCGGCGCCTTCCTCACGGACCTGGGGGAGCGGATGGACGACGTGCTGCTGGTGACCCTCACGGAATTCGGCCGCACGGTGCGGGAGAACGGCAACCGCGGCACGGATCACGGCCACGGTTCCTGCCTCTTCGTGGCCGGCGGGGCCGTGCGCGGCCGCCGGGTCCTGGCCCGGTGGCGGGGGCTGGACCCGGCCAACCTCCACGAGGGGCGGGACCTGCCCGTCACCGTGGACTACCGGGACGTCATGGCCGAACTCCTGGCGGGCCACCTCGGCCTGAAGGACCAGGGCCGCCTCTTCCCGGGCTACGCACTCGACCCCAAGAACCGCCTGGGGATCCTCCGGGCCTGATCCCTGCGATCGATGGGGATCGATCACCCGGGGCTCGCGGAACCACGGTCGCGGGCATGATGACGGGCGCTTCGTGGATCAGCGGGGTGAATGCCCCAGGAAAAGCTGGAACACGGCCACGGAAGGCGCTGCGCGCTTCAGGACAGCACGGAGCACCAGGGGGCGGTCCCGAGGCCCGGGATGTTTAGAAACTTTCGGGAAGGCTGATGAACCGGTGATGGACGGTGATGGACGGTGATGAAAGGACGAAGGATTCGGGGAGGGGGTCATCCCCGTTGATCCCCGTCCATCACCGGTTTTCATTCGCCTTTCCGATGACTCCGAACGACCGAAGGTGGCGCGTGGTGGAACCCCAGTGAGCCTGGAGGATGGGGTCCATCGGGTCGGATCGGTTCAGGGCCTTTGTTCGATGCCCAGGCGCTCGTACTCCGCGTCCAGGCGGCCCCTCAGCATGCCCCAGGCAATCCGGTGGTCCCCCAGGAGGGAGGGCCAGGGGTGGCGGAAGGTGGCGGGGCGGTTGCGCTCCACCAGGAAGTGGCCGGCCCAGGCGAAGCCATAGGCCAGGACCGGCACCAGGGGCAACCAGGCGAAGCGGGCGGTGGCGAGCAGGAAGGCCAGGAGGCCCAGGTAGCCCAGGGTGCCCGCCAGGTGCAGCCGGCGGTTGAGGCGGTGCCGGTGTTCGGCGAGGTAGTGGGGCCAGAACTCCGCGAAGGTCACGGGGTCACTTCTTGGTCGAAGGCTTCCCGATGGTCACGGTGGCGCTCTGCTCGTTGGCGTGGTCGTCCGCGACCTTCACCAGCACCCGCTCCCCCCGCACCAGCTCCCGGGGCACCAGCACGTCGAAGCGCTCCTCCCCCTGGTCGAAGACCCGGTCCTCCGGGAGGAGGCGCAGCCAGTGCTCGCCGTCCGCGGAGACCATGGCCTCCTTGAGGATGGAGGTCTCGTCCCGGGCCACGAAGCGGATGCGCAGGCCCTCGCCTTCGGGGACCGCGCTCAGATCCGCGATGGCCGGGGGCGTGTGGTCGACCAGGAAGGGGGGTGTCCGCCACACGGAGGTGAGGGCCGCGTTGAAGGGCTGGCTGGGGGCGTCCGAGGCCGTGACCTCCAGGCGGTACTTGCCGTCGGGCACGGGCAGGGTGTCGAAGGTGAAGAACTTCTCCTTCCAGGCGGTCTCCAGCTCCATGGGCGCCCCCCGCTCCGGCAGCAGGCGGATGCGGAAGCTGAGCTGATCGCCGTTGGGGTCCGAGGCCCTGAAGAGGAAGGCCTGGGCACCACGGTGAAAGCTGCGCCGCTCCCCCCCGGAATAGGAGAGGGCGGGGATCAGCTTCTGGGTCTCCAGGGGCACCCGCTCGATGCCGATGTCCTCCGGCGGGGCGTTCCGGGTGAGGGTGAGGCCCGGGGGCATGACGTCGATGCCCTCCCAGACCGGGGCCAGGTTCCGGTTGTTCCAGTGGGCCCGCACGCCCTCCACCGTGGGCGTGGCCCCGCCCCGGGTGCTGGTGAGGCGCAGCTTGAACTGGGCGAAGCGCGAGGGGCGCAGGTTGGGCCGCTCGCCGCTGCGCAGGGGCGGGGTCCAGGGCGTCCAGGTGCCGTCCGGCGTCTCGGTGCTGCCGCCCCGCATCTGGAGCTCCACGGAGGTGCCCGCGGGCACCTCCGCGTCCAGGTAGGAGCGCCCCCAGTCCCCGAGGGCCGTGGCCTTGAGGATGCGGCTTTCCAGGGTGCCTTCGGTGGCCTGGGCCTCCGAAAGCAGGTGGAGCTCCGCGGGATTGGACCCCATCACCAGCAGGTCCGCGCCGCTGGGGAGGAAGGCGCCGGCCTGGGCCGTCCCCAGGTCCTGCAGGGCCTCGAAGGGGTTCAGTGCGCGGTCCTTCTCCGCCAGGGGCAGGCTGAAGATGCGGGCCCGGTTGCCCGTGCCCACCAGGAGCTGGCCCTTCCAGACGGCGAGGGCGTAGACCTGGCTCTGGGCGCTCTGCCACAGGGTCTCCGGCACCCGGTTGCGGTCCAGGCGGATGACGGCGCCCTTGGAGCCCGTCCCCCCCTCCGCGAGGTAGACCTCCCGCTTCTCCAGCTGGCCCGAGGCCAAGCGGTGCACCAGGCCGTTGCTGGCCCCGATGTAGATGTCGCCCTCGTGGACCGCCAGGGAGCGGACCTCCTCGAAGGGCGTGTCCATGAGGGTCTCCAGCTTCTCCCCCGCCCCCACGCCGGAAAACCGCATCACCAGACCCCTGCCGTGGGTGCCCAGCAGCCAGCCGCCGGCGGGGTCCGGGATGATGGCGGTGAAGGAGGACTCCTCGGGCACCTCCGCCAGGCGCCGGCTGCTGCCCTCCCGGGCCAGCAGGAGCAGGGCCCCCTTGTCGCCGTTGCCGGCGACGAGGATGTCTCCGCCTTGGGCGGCCATGGCCCACACCATGCGGGTGTCCAGATCCGCGAAGGGCTTCACGTCCCCGGTGGGGGTCACCCGCAGGAGCTTGCCCTCGTTGGTGGGGGCCACGATGAGGTCGTTCCCCAGACGCACCATGGCGAAGACGATGCCGCCCTTGACCTGGGCCAGGGGCCTCACCTGGCCGCCGGTGAAGTGGAAGAGCTTGCCCTCGGTGCCCGCGCTCAGGAAGGCGCCCCCCTGCCCGTCCGGGACCGCCGCCCAAATGGAGCCCTCGGCGAGGCCGGCCACCTTGCGCAGGCCCGGGGCCAGGCGCAGCTTGCCGTCGGCCCCGACCCGGACCCCCCGGGCCTCGGCGCCGATCCAGTCGTTGAAGCCCGCGAAGGCCGCCGGGGAATTGTCCGCCGCGAGGGGCAGGGAGAGCAGGGCCGCCGCCGGGGCGAGGGTTCGGAGGAAGGATGGGTGCATGGTCGTCTCGCTATTCGATTTCGACTTCGAGGGATTGGAGGCCCTTCACCTCCCGCTCCAGGGGCAGCACCCCCCGGGACAGGATGCGGCGGTGGAGCTGGTTGTCCGCCGCCCCCCCGTCGCTGAGCATCTGGCTGGCGATGGTGGGCGGGATGCCTTCGAGGCGGTCCCCACGCAAACCCACCCCCTGGTGCTGCTGCACCAGCAGGGCGTAGGCGTGGTTGTTGCGCAGGGCCCCGTTGAGGATGCGCACGACGTCCCCCAGGCTGCCGGTCTCGATGGCCCGCTGGTCCGGGTCGGTGGCCAGCAGGGAGAGGCCGTCCCCGATGAGGAGCAGGGCCTTGCCGGGCTCCGCGGAGGAGGGGACCTGGAGCTCGAAGGTGCTCGTTTCCCGCACCCCCTGGATGTTCTGGAGGGTGACCAGGACCGGGAGGCTCTGGCCCCGCTTGGCCCGGGCCCGGAGCAGGCGCACCCCGGCGATGGCCGTGAGATCCAGGCGCTCCTCGGCCTTCACGGTCAGGGAGATCCCCTCGATCTGGGGCCGCTCGAAGGGGTTGAATTCCAGGGCCTGGAGCATGCCAGCCACGTAGGCCCCCAACCTTCCGGAGCTCAGGTCCGCCGTGACGCTCTCGATCTGGATGGCGGGATGGCCCGCCACCTTGATGTTCCCCTGCAGGCTGAGGCTCTGGAGGCCCAGGCCCCGGACGTGGGTGCCCAGGGACTGGGTCAGGGCCGTGGCCGCCAGGATGGGCGTGATGAAGGGATGGTCCATCATCTCGAAGCGGAAGTTGAGGGTCTTCTTCCCCCCCAGGTTCAGCCCCAGGCGCATGGGGATCAGCTTGGGCTCCGCCCCCAGCATCCCCGCCACCCCGGAGTTGCGGTCCAGGCGCAGGGCCCCGATGGGGGCCACGGGCTGGGCCAGCTTGAAGGAGCTCTGGTAGCTGGCCACCACGCCGCTCACGGTGGCGCTCCAGAGGGGCAGGTCCACGGGGCCCAGGTTGAAGAGGGGATGGCCAAAGATCAGGACCCGCTTGCCGGAGATGTAGGGGATGGTGCCGGAGGCGGCGAAGTCCATGTCCCCCTGCATGAGGGCGATGGAGGCCATGCCCCCGGGCTCCAGGGGGCTGGCTTCGCCCCCGGGGTTGGGGGACAGGGCCGAGGCCGCGCGGAACTGGACCGGGAGGCCCTGCCAGAAGGAGCGGGCCTCCTCCCCGAGCTCCGTGCCCGCGATCACCAGGGGCAGGGAGGCCGAGGCCTCCCCCAGCAGCTCAGAAAGGGGCAGCATGGTGCCCGAAAGGGCGGCCTTCATGACCTTGGGGGGCTCCACCTTGGGCAGGATCAGGGGGGTCTTGGGGCTCTGGACCTCCGGAAGGTCCTTGAGCTGGTCCAGCATCTCGCCGATGGGGGTGATGCCGCCGATGGGCTCCTTCTCGAAGCCGAAGCCGATGCTGAGGGCCCCCACCAGCCGCCCGTCGATGTAGCAGGGGCTGCCGCTCATGCCCGCCAGGATGCCCGTCTGGGCCAGGGGCCCCCCGCTGGCCTTCACCAGGATGAGGCTGTGGCCCGGGGTCTGGTTCCGCTGCACCCCGAGCACCTCGAAATCGAAGCGGTCGATCTTCCCTCCCTGGAAGACGGTGCGACCCTGACCCTTCAGGCCCGGATGGATCTCCGAGAGGGGGAAGGTGGGGACCGTCGAGGCCGGCGCCTGAACCTGGGCCTGCGACTGCGCGCGGGCGGGGGAGGCGGCGAGGAGGAGGGGAAGGAAGGGGGTCAGTGCGCGGGCGACGGGCCTGGAGGGCATGAAAGATCCGAAAAGGAGGGGGCTGGGAGCTGAGGAACCAAAAGCATAAACCACCTTGGGTGCCGAAGCCCCCATCCTAAGGATGCGTCGGGGGAGCCTTCCGTTCCGGGCCGGGCCCACCTTTTCGGCTAGGGGCAGGGGAAGGCGTCCTGAAGGGCCGCCAGCTCCCGCCAGATCGGGGCCTCCTCCGGCTGGGGGGAGAGGGCGAAGACCAGGGCCCTGCCTTCGGCGCAGGTCCTCACCAGGACGCGCACGCGCAGGGTGACGGGCTTGCCGGTGCGGAAGGGATCGTAGGTCTCGACGCGCCCAATCCATCCGCCCCCTCCGGCCTCCAGGCGCGCCTGGAAGCGGGAGGCGTCCAGGGCGTACTTGCCCTGGGCCACCGAAAGGCAGAGGCCCTTGAAGTAGGCGGTCAGTTCCCGCTCCAGCTGGCGGATCCCGGGAGCCGTCGGCTCCTCCAGCCTCCAGGCGAAGGCGTAGGACCAGAAGTCCGGCGCCTCCGGCTTGAAGAAGCCCGGGCAGAAGCGGATCTCCTCCCGGCCCTTGTGGACCACCGTGGGAGCGAAGTCCAGGGGGAAGGCCAAGGTCTCCGTCCGCCAGCCCGGCGGCACCGCCCAGGCCAGGGCGGGCTTCGGAGGCTCCTGGCCGAGGCCCAGGGCCAGCGCGAGCAGGAGGGGATTCATCGGGCGGCCCGGGGACGGGTGGCCAGGTAGACGGGCAGGCCCAACAGCACGAAGACCAGGCCCGGCCAGGTGAAGGCCGGCCTGTGCACCAGCCGGGCCCCCATGATGGCCAGGGGGCCCCCCAAAGAGACGGACCGCAGCAGGGGGTAGGCGAAAACCTTCACGGGCCGCTCCCGCTCCGGCTCCCGGATGCGGAGGAGGATGACGCCGCCCACGGTGAGCACGTAGAAGAGGAGGGCCGCGAAGATGACGTAGTCCAGCAGCTGTCCGTAGCTGCCGCTCATGGTGAGGAGGGCCGTCCAGGCCGCCTGCAGAAGCAGGGCCACGCCCGGGACGCCGGCCCCGTTGAGGCGGGCGGCGGGAGCGATGAAGAGGCCGTCGGCGGCCATGGCCTGGGCCACCCGGGCGTAGGCCAGCACCAAGCCGTTGATGCACCCGAACATGCTGATGAGGATGGCCCCGGCCATGACCCGGCCCCCGGTGGGGCCCAGCAGGGCCTGCAGGGCCGCGCTGCCCACGCGGTCGTTGGGGGCGGTGGCGATGCCCGCGGGACCGAGCACCCGGACGTAGATGGCGTTGGACAGGATGTAGAGCCCGCAGACCAGGACGGTCCCGATGAAGAGGGAGAGGGGGATGATGCGCTTGGGCTCCTTCACTTCCCCGGCGATGAAGGTCACGGCGTTCCACGCGTCGGCGCTGAAGAGGCTGCCGGTCTGCACCACCAGCAGGGCCACCAGGAAGGGCAGGACCGGCAGGCCCGGGGGGGGCGCGTAGGGCGCGGGATTGGGGGCCACCCGGGGCGCCAGCAGGAGGCCCAGGAGGACGAGGGCCGCCAGGCTGCCGATCTTGGTCACCGTGAAGACGTTCTGGATGCGGGTCCCCAGCTTCACTCCCTGGGCGTTGACGTAGGAGAGCAGCAGCACCACGGCGATGCCCGCCGCCCGCGCGGTGGTGAGGCCGAAGGCGTAGGGCCCCACCACGATGCTGCCCACCTTCAGGGCGGGGATGTTCCAGGGACCCAGCCACCAGGCCGTTTCGCTCACCCCCGGCAGGAAGCCGACGATCTCC
>CAYSXG010000058.1:0-7614 GCA_964434895.1 uncultured Solibacteraceae bacterium
TGCGGAAGCCGCCCGCGCTGAAGGCGGTGGGGCCGAAGGCGATCTTGTCGCCCCGGTCCACCACGAGGATGGACCCCGTGAAGCCCTGCTTCAGGAGGTTGTAGACCAGGGACCCGGCGCTGATGCCGGCCCCCACGACGACGAGATCAAAACGGCGCACAGCCCACCCTCGTTAAACAGGTAGGTTAACGCCCCTCCTCCCCCGAGGCCAACGGCCAAGCGGGGCGGCCCTGGAGCGGATTTCGCGGTACCATCGGTGGTTTGCCCTCGGAGCCTTCATGATCCTCAAGCCCAACCATCCCGACGCCGCCCAGGCCGGCAAGACCATCATCGGCTTCAACTGGATCGGGGGCCGCGAGATCGAGGGGGACCTGAGCCTCTTCGAGGCCCGCAGCGCCGTGGACCGGCGCGACGTGGTGGGCATGTTCCCCGAGAGCGGCGCCAAGGATGTGGAGCGGGCCGCCAAGGCCGCCCGGGAGGCCTTCGAGAAGTGGAAGGCCACCCCGGCCCCCATCCGCGGCGCCATCATCGGCCGCATCGGCAAGATCATCGAGGAGCAGAAGGAGCGCCTGGCCAAGATCATCACCCGCGAGATTGGCAAGACCCCCCGGGAGGCCATGGGCGAGGTGCAGGAGGCCATCGACACCTGCCAGTTCTTCCAGAGCGAAGGCCGTCGCCTCTACGGCCAGACCGTGCCTTCGGAGATGGCCCGCAAGGAGCTCTTCACCTACCGCCGCCCGGTGGGCGTGGTGGGCATGATCACCGCCGGCAACTTCCCCATGGCCGTGCCCAGCTGGAAGATCATCCCCGCCATCCTCTGCGGCAACACCGTGGTGTGGAAGCCCTCCGAAGACGCCCCGGCCATCGCCTACCTCTTCATGCAGGCCATGGTGGACGCGGGCCTGCCCGCGGGCGTGGTGAACGTGGTGAACGGCAAGGGGGCCGGCGGCGCGGGCCAGTTCATGATCGAAGGCATCGACAAGGGCCTCTTCCAGAAGTTCAGCTTCACGGGCTCCACCGCGGTGGGCCGCCTCATCGGCGAGGCCTGCGGCCGCCAGCTGCAGATCCCGAGCCTGGAATTGGGGGGCAAGAACCCCATGATCGTCATGGAGGACGCCGACATCGACAACGCCGTGAAGGGGGCCCTGTGGGCCGCCTACGGCACCGCCGGGCAGCGCTGCACCTCCCTGGGCAACCTGATCCTGCACAAGGACATCGCCGGGGAGTTCAAGACGAAGTTCATGGACGGGCTCGGGAAGCTGGAGATGGGCAATCCCATGGAGCACCCCGAGATCACCTACGGCCCCATGATGAACGCCCGCTTCGGGGAGCGCTTCCTGGAGCACTTCGAGATGGGCCGGAAGGACGGGGCGACGCTCCTGAGCGGCGGCACGGCCTGGACCGAGGAGAACCGCGACGCCCGCGTGAAGGGCAACATCGCCTACGGCACCTACATGCAGCCCGCCGTGTGGGACAAGGTCACCAAGGACATGGCCCTCTTCCAGAACGAGACCTTCGGCCCGACGGTGAACCTCGTGACCGTGGGGGATTTCGAGGAGGCCATGGCCTGCGCCAACGGTACGCCCTACGGCCTCTCCAGCTCCATCTATACCCAGAACCGCGGCTACATCGAGGTCTTCAAGACCACCATCAGCGCAGGCATGAGCTCCATCAACAACAGCACCACCGGCGCCGAAGCGCACCTTCCCTTCGGCGGGAACGGCTGGTCGGGCAACGGCACCCGCGAAAGCGGCGTCTGGGTCATCGACGCCTACACCAAGTGGCACGCGGTCAACGACGACGCCAGCGGAAAGCTGCAGCTGGCGCAGATCGAGACCGACTACGGCAGTGCTCCCGCCAAGCCCACGGACTGGTCGCAGCTCTAGGCCACCACGTCCAGACGGGGTCCGGCGCCCTGCGGGGGCCGGACCCCGTAGGCCGCCAGCGCCTCCGGGGCGGCCTGGCGCAGGGGAGGGCCGAAGGCCTGCCTGCCTGCCCGGGCCCCCAAGGCCGGGGCGGCCAGGGTGGCGTCCACCTGGAGCCCGGGGGGCTCTTCCGAAGGCGGGGTTCCCCGCAGGGCGGGAGGCGGAGCCGGGGCGGAGGCGCGGTAGGCCAGGTTCAGCAGGCCCGGGAGGGCGTCCGGCAGGGCGAAGGGCACAGGGGCCGGGAAGGGGGGAGGGGGCGGGGAGGCCGGCGACGCCGGGGGCGGCGGGGAGGGGAGGGCGTCGTCGGGGACGCCCGCGTCAGGTAGAGGGGTCAGGGTGGGATTGGGGAGGGGGGGGGGGGCGGGGGGGGCCGCCTCCGCGGGGGCCGGGGGGGGGGGGGGGGCTTCCGCCGGGGGGGCCGCGATCGGGGCCGGGCTCAGGACTGGGTTCGGAGCGGATCCGGGGGGCTCGGGGCCCGGCGGGAGGGGGGCCGACGGAAGGGGGAGCTCCGGAAGGGGGGCCGGCTGGTCGAGGTTGGTCGGTGGAAGGAGGGCCGGGACCGGGGTTCCCTGGTTGAACAGCTGGGCCGGCAGGCCCCCGGGCTGGGTTCCGGGGGGCACGGGGGGCAGGAGGTCCAGGGCCGTGGCGACGCGGTCCGCGGGCTCGGGGATGGGGAGCAGGCCCGGATTCTGGCTAAGGAAGGAGGCCAGGGGCGTTCCCTCGTCCGGGATGGGCAGCAGGGACGGGAAGGGGTTCAGGGCTAGGGCGCCGAGGGAGACAGCGCCGACGGGCAGGACGACCATGCATCCTCCCTTTGCCCCGGGACGGGGCATGGGGGCCCATGGGCCTACCTCAAAGATAGGGCCTTCGGGCGGGCCCTCAACCGGGGCGCGCCGGGCCCGGAACGCCTATCTTGGGGGCGGAGGCCGGATGGCGCAGCGCAGACGTCCAGTGCCCGCGGCCGGCGAGGCCCTCCCCGGGGTCCCACCGTGAACCCGCTCAATGCACTCCACCCCGTGTCCGAACCCGAGGTGCGGATCCCCCTTCGGGGGGCGGAACTGGAGGGCACGCTCCTCGTCCCGGACGGGGCCCGGGGGATGGTCCTTTTCGTCCATGGCAGCGGCAGCAGCCGCCACAGCCCGCGCAACCGCCGGGTGGCCCAGCGGCTCCAGCTCCGGGGCCTCGGAACCTTGCTCTTCGATCTGTTCACGGAGGAGGAGGAAGAACGGGACCTGGAGACCGGGGAGCTGCGCTTCGATATCCCCTTCCTGGCCCAGCGCCTGGTGGGGGCCGCGCGATGGGTGGAGGACCACCCCGGGGCGAAGGGGCTGCGCCTGGGCTACTTCGGCGCCAGCACCGGGGGGGCGGCGGCGCTGGAGGCCGCGGCGGAGGCGGGGACCGGCGTAGGGGCCGTGGTCTCCCGCGGGGGCCGGCCGGACCTCGCCCAGCAGGCCCTGCCCCAGGTCCTGGCCCCGACCCTCCTCATCGTGGGGGGGCGGGATCCGCAGGTGCTGGCCCTGAACCGGTGGGCCCTGGCCCGGCTCTCCTGCGAAAGGAGGCTGGACGTGGTGCCCGGAGCCACCCATCTCTTCGAGGAGCCGGGGGCCCTGGACGCCGTGGCGGAACTGGCGGCGGACTGGTTCCTGCGCCACCTGGAGAATCCCCATGTGGACCCGCATTCGTGATCGCGTCGAAGGGGGCCGGGGCCTGGCCCAGGCCCTGGAAGGCTACGGGGGGCGCGGGGACCTCCTGGTGCTGGGCCTTCCCCGGGGCGGGGTGCCCGTGGCCTTCGAGGTGGCTCGGGCCCTCCGGGCCCCCCTCGACGTCTGCCTCGTGCGCAAGCTGGGCGTGCCCTGGCACGAGGAGCTGGCCATGGGGGCCATCGCCTCCGGGGGCGTGAGGGTGCTCAACGAGGACGTGATCTCGGAGCTGGGCATCGGGGAGGAAGCCCTCGAGGCGGTGGCGGCCCGGGAGCAGCGGGAGCTGGAGCGGCGGGAGCGGGCCTACCGCGGGGATCGCCCCCCCATCGTCGTGGCCGGGCGCACCCTGGTCCTGGTGGACGACGGCGTGGCTACCGGGGCCACGATGTTCGCGGCCCTCCGGGCCCTGCGCCGGGGGGGGCCCGCGGCCGTCGTGGTGGCGGTGCCGGTGGCCCCTCCGGACACCTTGGCCCGCCTGAGGGAGGAGGCCGACGACGTGGCCTGCCTCCTGGCGCCCTGGCCCTTTTCCGCCATCGGCCTCTGGTACGTGGACTTCGATCAGACCTCCGACGCGGAGGTGCGGGACTGCCTGGCCCGGGCCGAGGCCTGGGCCCGGGAGGGGGCGGAGCCGGGGCCTCGCTGAATTCCCGTCGAAGGGCCAATCCCCCGTTGACAAGGGCCCGGGACTTAACCCACCTTGTCCCCGAGATTCCGATCCGGAGGTGGTCCATGGGCGAGGGCGCATGGGTTCTGAGCGAGCCTTTGGAGGCCAGGAGCTCCGAGGACCACCCCTACCTGGGAACCGCCCTGGCGGCCCTGGGCTCCCGGGAGATCAGCGTCCACTACGCCCCGGAACCCCCGGAGCGGCGGGAGTTCCGGGTCTTCCTGGACGGGCAGACCATCTACGAGCAGGGCATGACCTTTCCCTCCGCCGCCTGGGGCCGGCTCTGCCGGGACCTGGGCTTCGATCCCGAGCGCCACTGGGACCTGGACGCGGCCCTCATCCTCTTCCGCCAGGTGCTCCCGGCCATGACCGAGGGCTGGAAGGAGCACGTGCTTCCCTACGACGGCCTGGGGGTCCCCGAGGGCGTGATCTGCCTCGCCTCCGTGCAGGAGGCCTGGGGGCGGGGGGTGCGGTCCCTCCGGGACCGTGCCAAGGGGACCGCCTCCGAGCTCGTGGCCGAATGCTTCGAGCGTCTGCCCCTACGCAGCCTGACCTTCCACGACGACCCCCGGGACCGGGAGGACTTCGTTGGCAACCACCTGGACGAGCCCTTCCTGGGGGTCTTCGCCCGCCTGGGCTCCCAATCCCAGCGGGTCACACTCTCCAAGGCCACCCTCCACGCCGCCGGCGGCATGAAGTGGAGCCCCTGGCAGGTGGGGGGGGACTGGAAGGAAGGGGACCGGGAATTCCGCTCCACCCGGGATCCCGAGATGCTGCTGAGGGCCGCGGGCCTGGACCGCACGGTCCCCGGCGGCTTCCGGGAGGCCCTCCAGGAGGGGCTGGAGCGCCTCACGGCCTCCTTCGACCCCGTGGTGGAGGAGTACCGGGAGGCGCAGCCCGTGGGGGTGCCCTGGCATCGGGATCCCCGTACCCGCTACCTCAATCACATGATCGTGGACGTGCGCTTGGGTAAGCACCCCGTGCTGGTGCTGGACGACGGCACCGAGGTCACGGTGATGGAACCGCACTAGCCCTTGAAGGGTCTCAATCCTCGCGGCTGAGGAGCCTCAGAAGGGTGAGGAAGAGGTTGAGGATGTCCAGGTAGAGGCTGATGGTCACGTCCACGGCGTTGCGGCCGGTGGCGGGCAGGGCCATGGCGCGGTACCAGTCGTAGCCGATGTAGAGGGTGAAGATGCTCGCGGCCAGCCAGTCGATCCAGCCCGCGTGGCCCAGGGAGGGCACGAAGAGGCCGACCAGGCGCAGCAGGAACAGGGCCAACAGCCCGCCGAAGAGGACGCCCCCCAGGCGGCTGAAGAGCTTGGGGTAGCTCAGGCCCAGGAGGGTCATGACCCCCGTGGTGCAGCCCGTGAGGATGAGGGCCCGGGTCACGATGGCCCCGGCGCCGGCCCGGAGGTAGGCCTCCACCAGGGGCCCCAGCAGCAGGCCGAAGGGCACCAGCACCAGGTGGTAGCCGAGGAGGGAGCCCGCGAAGCTGCCGGAGCGGTTGGCCAGGAGGATGCCCCCCAGGGGCGCCAGCATCATGACGATCATCAGGCCCAGGCCCGGATGGAAGTGGCTGCGCATGGCCCAGTAGGCCAGGGCGGCGTTGAGGGCCAGCCCGTAGAGCGTGAGGCCGGAGATCAGGCCCAGGAAGGCGCGGCGATCCAGGGTGTCGGAGCCGCTGCGGTCCCAGACGCCGGTATCGAAGGAGAGGATGGATCGGGAGGTCGGGTTCATGACCTCAGTTTAGCACCGGAACCCCGAGGCCCAGCTCCTCCCGGTGGGCGTGCAGCACCGCGAGGATGCGGGCCAGATGCTCGTCTTCGCTGCCCCCCACCGCCTCCATGAGCAGGCGGAGGCCCTCCTTCACTTCCAAGCGGTCCACGCCGGCGGCGAAGGCCTTGTCCTTGAGCCGCTTCTTCACGCTGGAGGGCTCCAGGCCCTCGGTGCGGGTGGGGCGGATGAGGGCCGCGGCCATGCAGAAGCCCGTGAGCTCGTCCGAGGCCAGGAGGGCCTTGTCCAGCAGGGTGTCGTAGGGCACCCCCCAGCGGGTGTAGTGGGCGCTGACGGCGTGGGCCACCGCGGCCTCCCCCCGGGCCTCCAGCCAGGCCACGATCCGGCGGGGATGCTCCTCGGGCCACTGGTCGTAGTCCGCGTCGTGAAGGAGGCCCGCGAGGCCGAAGGCCTCCACGTCCTCCCCCAGCCGCTCCGCCAGGTCCCGCATCACCAGCTCCACCGCCCGGGCGTGGACGCGCAGCTTGGGCGAGGGGGTCCATTCGCAGAGCAGGGTCCAGGCTGATTCGCGGGTGAGCATGGGCATCTCCTGGCAGCCCCTGAAAGGAGGCGCTTCGACTGTATCGTAGGAGCATGCTGAACCCCGCCCTTCTCCGAGGCCTGATCCTGCTGGGCGGCCTGGTCGCCCTGGGCCAGTCCGCCCCCAAGGAGGACCCCCTGGAGGCGGAGGGCCGGCGGCGCAACGAGGCCCTGGTCCAGGCCGGGTTCAACACGACCTACGGGATCGATCTGAGGACCCTCCCCAGCTCCGGAATCCTGCGCCAGGAGCTGGCCTTTCCGGACACGGGGGCCGATTCCGTGCTCAGCTTCTGGGTCCACGCCGAGGGCGGGGAGGCGGCCCTGCGCCTCCTGGGCCCCGGAGGCCGCCCGGAGATCGCCTGGTCCGGGAAGGAGGGGGAACTGACCCTCCGCCGGGCCGTGCCCCCGGGCTCCTACGTCCTGGAGCTCGATGCCTCCAAGGCCGGCGGCGGCCAGGCCCTCTTCGGCGTGAAGGGCCGGGTGATCCTGGTCCAGGCCCTGGATCCCGCGCGCTTCGAGGAGGTCCCGGCGGATCCCGCCCGAGGGTTCCACTGGCCCTACCTCCTCTTCGTTCCCAAGGACGTGAAGAGGGCCCACCTCCTCGTGGTGCCGAACAATACGGGCATGGCCGTGGAGGATCTGGCCCTGCTGCGGGCCTTCGCGGGCGCCGAGGCCACCCGCGCGAGCCGCCTCGCGAAGGCCCTGGGCTGCCCCCTGCTGATGCCGCTCTTTCCGCGCCCGGCCCGGGGCGATTCGAACCTCTACCTCCACGCCCTGAGCCGGGAGGCCCTTCTGGAGACGACCCCGGCCCTGCGGCGGGTGGGTCTGCAGCTGGAGGCCATGATCGACCATGCCCGGACCCGGCTCGGCCGGAAGGAGGTGGGCGCCGGGACCAAGGTCCTGCTCTCCGGATTCTGCGCCTCCGGATCCTTTCTCAACCGCTTCGCCCTGCTCCACCCGCACCCGGTCGGTGTGCCCGTCCAGGCGGCGCAGCGGCTTGCCCGTTTCCAGG
>CAYSXG010000058.1:7624-10693 GCA_964434895.1 uncultured Solibacteraceae bacterium
ATCCTTCGTCAACCGCTTCGCCCTGCTCCACCCGGACCGGGTGCTGGCGGTGGCCTGCGGATCCCCGGGCGGGTGGCCCGTGGCCCCGGCGGGCGTCCATGACGGCGCGGCCCTGAACTACCCGGTGGGCCTGGGGGACGTGGCCTCGCTCGCGGGGGCGGCGGTGGACCTGAAGGCGGCGGCGTCCATCCCCTGGTTCTTTTTCCTGGGGGACCAGGACACCAACGACGCGGTGGTCCATCGGGACAGCTTCTCCACCGAAGACGAGGCCCTGATCCTCAAGCATTTCGGCGCGACCCCCGTGGCCCGCTGGGCCCAGGCGGAGCGGCTTTACAAGGAGGGGGGCTTCCGGGCCCGCTTCCGGCTCTTCCCCGGCGTCGGCCATTCCGTGACGCCGGAGATGGCCAAGGAGGTCCAGGGCTTCTTCGAGCAGGCGTTGGGCGGATCGACGCCGGCCCCCTGAGCTTCAGAGCCTCACTCAGGGCACCAGGGTGGCCGGGGCCAGGGGCAGGTGTTCGGGATCCCCGGCGTAGCGCACCCGCTCCAGGAAGAGGCCGCTGGAGGCGGCGGCCCGCTCGGACCAGCGCAGGGCGGAGTCCGGCCGGGGGGATTCCAGGTCCCGCCGCACGTCCTCCACGCGCATCTTGCCGACGCCGGCGGCCACCGCGGCCCCCACCATCCGTCGCACCTGGCTGCGCTTGAAGTGGCTGGCGGTGACCCGCAGCAGCACCAGGCTCCCGTGCTCCACGCATTCGCAGCGCTGGATCTCGCAGCGGGGATCGTCCCCGGCCTCCAGGTCCGCGAAGGCCCGTACGTCGTGGAAGCCTTCGAAGGCCTCCCAGGCCGCCCGGAGCTTGGCCGGGTCCAGGGGGGCCTTCACCCACCAGATGAAGGGCTTGGCCAGGCCCGAGCGGCGCCGGCAGACCTGGTAGAGGTAGCTGCGGGAGAGGGCGTCGTGGCGGGCGTGGAAGGAGGGAGGGCAGGGGGCCACGGTGCGGATGGCCACGTCGTGGGGCAGCCCCTCGTCGAAGATGCGCTGGAGCTCGTGGGGCCTGGGGGTGCTCGTTCCGCCCAGGTGCAGGTGGGCCACCTGGCCCAGGGCGTGGACCCCCGCGTCCGTGCGGCCGGAGCCGCCGAGGGTGAGCACCTTGAGGCCCGCCTCCTGGAGCACCCGCTCCAGGGTGCCCTGGACCGTGCGGACCCCCTGGGCCTCGCCCTGCCGCTGCCAGCCGGCGTAGCGGCTGCCCTCGTACTCGATCACCAGCTTGTAGGCGGTCCCCGGACCCGGGTCCCCCTCCCGACGAGGCCGGACGGGCCGGACCCCGGCCTTCCCGCGGGGGCTCACCGTCCCCCCGTGGCTTCGCCCACGGTCTGGATGAAGGCTTCCGGGGCGTGGATGGGCTTGGCCAGGTAGCCCCCCGCCCCGGTTTCCGCCAAGAACTTCTCGCGGTCCCCGAACATGGCGTGGGCCGTGGCCAGAAGCACGGGGATCCGGGCCGTGGCGGGGTCCTGTTTGAGGAGGCGCGTGATGAAGATCCCGTCCACCTTCTGGCCCTCGAAGTGGCTGCGGGAGAGGCTCACGTCCATGATGATCCCGACGATGCCCTCGGTCTCCCGGGCGATCCTCAGGATCTCCTCCACGTCCTCGGAGAGCAGGACCTCGTAGCCTCCCTTCTTCTGGAGGCAGACGGTCATGAACTTCACGTTGATGGGATCGTCCTCGACCAAGAGGATCTTCTGCGGCATGGCGGCTCCTCGGGGAGTGTACCGCGGGGGACTCGAAGGCTCGGGCCCCTCAGTTCCAATCGCCCCGCTGGCGCTCGGCCATGAGATTCGTGAGGAAGTCGTCCGGCACGCGGATCCCCTTGCGGCCCCGGCCCAGGGATACGCCGGGCTTGTTGGCCCCGTGGTAGTCGCTCCCGCCGCTCTCGACCATGCCCAGCCGGGAGGCCAGGCCCCGGAAGTAGGCCTGCTCCTCGGGGCCGTATTCGCCGTAGACGGTTTCGAAGCCCGCCATGCCCAGGGCCCTCAGCTCCGCCATGGCCTCTTCCCAGCGGAAGGAGGGGCCCGCGAAGCGCCCGGGATGGGCCACCAGGGGGACGCCGCCCGCCTCCCGGATCCAGCGGGCCGCCTCCTTGGGCGTGAGTTCCCGACGGGGCACGTAGCCCGGGGCCCCCTCGCCGATGAGGGTGGTGAAGGCCTCCTGGACGCTCCCGGCGGCTCCCAGGCGCACCAGGGCCTGGGCGATGTGCAGGCGGGAGATGAGGGGGCTGTCGGCCTCGGCCCGGGCCCCCTCCTCGGTGATGGGCAGGCCCAGCTCCCGGAGCCGAGCGATCATGCGCAGGTTCCGCTCCTCCCGGCGCCCCCGCAGCTCCCGCAGGCGCTCCTGGAAGACCGCGTCCTCCGGCTCCACCAGCAGGCCCAGCACGTGCAGGGACTTGCCCAGGTAGCCGCAGCTGAGCTCGGTGCCCGGCACGAGGCGCACCCGGACCTGGGGTTGGAGGGCCAGGAAGCGGGGCAGGCCATCCAGGGTGTCGTGGTCCGTGAGGGCCAGGGCGGCGAGGCCCAGCTCCTCGGCCCTCCGGACCAGGTCCTCCGGCGCGTCGGTGCCGTCGGAGTAGAGGCTGTGGCAGTGGAGGTCGATCATGGGCGGTCCGGGGAGGGGCCCCTCAGACCCCCGCCGGGGCGCCGCGGTTGGCCCGGTAGAGGGAGGCCAGGACGATGGCGACGGCCTGGAAGAGCTCCGGGGGGATGAGGCTGTTGACATCCAGGGGGGCCAGGGCCGCCATGAGGTCCGGGTCCCGCTCAACGGGCACCCCGTGCTGCCGGGCCAGGGCCAGGATGATCAAGGGGAACGAGAGGAACACGTCCATCACCCGCTGGAGGTACAGGTCCACCCGGCCCCCGAAATAGGCGCTGCCCACGCCGAGGATGGCCCCGGCCGTCGCTCCGACGAGCGCCGCCCCGAAGCCGACGAAGAGCGCGGTGCGCGACCCGTAGATCAAACGGGACAGCACGTCGCGGCCGAAGGCGTCGGTGCCGAGCCAGTGCTGGGCCGAGGGCTTCGCC
>CAYSXG010000059.1:0-5281 GCA_964434895.1 uncultured Solibacteraceae bacterium
AATATCCAGACTCCCGCGATTGCGACCAGTATGAGAAGCGCGACGAGGCCTCGGTGCTCGCGGGCTCCCTGGGCATGCTGCCTTCGGCCAGCCTCGGAGGCCGGGTGGATCTCTACGAGCCCGTCCACGGCTCCGCCCCGGACCTCGCGGGCCGGGGGACGGCCAATCCCATCGGGGCCATCGCCTCCGCGGCCCTGCTGTTGCGGCACAGCCTCGGCCTGGAGGAGGAGGCCCGCCGCCTGGAAGGGGCCATCTCCGCCGCCCTGGAGGAGGGCTTCGGCACCCCGGACCTCCCGACCCAGCCCCGGCGCACCACCACGGCGGGCCTCGGGGAGGCCATCCGCGGCTACCTGGAAAGGGGGGCGGTCGAGCCCGCTCCGGCGCCCCGGAACGGGGCGCGCATCGCCCCCTGAGCCTTCGGCGGGATCCTCTATCCGTGGATCTGCCGGATCACGTCCATCACGGGCAGCTCGCCCACGAATTCCACCCGGGGGGTCTTCGAGGTGGCGGCGAACTCGAAGATCAGGCGCAGGATGGCCATCTCCGGATCCAGCTCGCTCTGGAGGCTCAGGCCCGACCGGACCTCATGGCCGTTCACGGCCGCGCGGCTTTCGGAGAGCTTGTGGCGGGCGTAGAGGCTGAGGACCTGGCGGCCGTCGTCGAGGCTCCCGTCGAGGGTCAGGGCGGGCTCCTGCAGGTCGCGGTTCCAGCTGATCCACAGCTGGTCCAGGGCCTCGGGCTCCACGGTGTCGTCCCCCACGCAGGCGTCGACGATCTCCATGTCCTCGACGGCCTCCAGGAGCTTGACGGTCTTGAGCACCAGGGCCAGCTTGCCCTGGTGCTGGAGGTCCAGGCCCAGCAGGGAGAGGATGCCCAGCAGGCCCTGGCCCTGGACGTGGTGGCTCTGGAGGGCCGAGGGCTCGGGCACCCGCTGGAGCAGGTGGTCGAGGGGGGCGAGGACGGCGTTGGGCATGGGATCTCCTTGGGGTCGTTCTCCAAGGTGCTCCCCGGGGGGCAACGCCGCCGCGAAGCTTCGGCAAAAGGTGGGTGACGAAGCCGCTCAACGAAAAACGCCCCGGCCTAGGCCGGGGCGCCCCACACCCTTCTCACTCAAAAAAGGGCTTCTCGAGAACGGGTCCTTAGAAGGCCACCTGGAAGGCCGCGACGAGGTTGTCGCCGCCCTGCTCGCCGGTCTGGGCGCTGCCGGTGAGGGGGGCCAGGAAGTTCTTGCTGCGGTGGATGTAGTTCAGCTTGATGTTGGCGGCCTTCACCTTCTCGGGCTTGAAGGCGTAGGTGTAGCCGGCGGTGATCTCGGTGTACTTGGGGGTGTAGTCCACGGAGGCGCCGTTGGCGGTGCGGGCCACGCCGGGGGCGCTCTCGGTGTAGGGGTTGTAGGCGGTGTACCAGTCGTTGCCCTGGTTGTAGTTCAGGGAGTCGAAGCGGACCACGAAGGTGTGGGCGCCGGTGGTGTAGGCGGCGGTGCCCACGAGGCCCAGGAACTTCTGGTCCAGGTGCTGGCGCAGGGCGGCGCCGGTGGCGGTCCCGAGGGAGGCGAAGCGGCGGCCCAGGAGGCCGTTGATGGCTTCGCCGGAGAAGTGCCAGCTGGAGTTCTGGAAGACGTAGAAGGCGCCGTAGTTCGTGGTCTTGTCCTTGTTGTCCAGGATATCGGCGGCGGAGGGGACGGTGGTGCCGGCAAAGGTGAGGGGCTTCAGGCTGCCGGGGGTGTCCTTGATGTCCGTGGCGCCCTGGAGGGCGTAGAAGCCGAACTTGTGGGCCTTGGCGAAGGTGAACTCGGCCCGGGCCACCATGTCCTTCTGGGCGTTGGTGTCGGTGGCCTTGCCGGAGACGGCGTCGGTCATGCCGTTGAAGACGCCGACGGTGACCTTGGCGGCGAAGTCCTTGGGATCGCCGGTGCCGTAGCTCAGGATGGCGCCGCGGTCGCGCTTGTCACCGAAGACGCGGGCCATCTGGGAACGCTCGGCCAGCAGCAGCTCGGAGGAGCTCTGGACGCCTTCCCAGGTCTGCTGGTTCTTGAACTGGCCGATCTTGAAATCGAAGCCGGAGCCCATCTTGTAGACGATGGCCGCGTCCTGGAGAATGGTGGGATTGGAGGCGGAGGTGTTGATGGAGGGATCGATCATGACCTCCCACTCCACGTCCTCGGTGATCTTCCCGCTCACCTTGAGCTCCGTGCGGCGGATGGCGAAGGTGTTCTCCTTGAACTCGCCGCGGAGGTTGTAGTAGGCGCTGCCCGTGCTGGCGGCGCCGTTCTGGCGGAGGTTGCTGTCCAGGATCTGGGTGGCCCAAACCTGGACCAGGCCGTTGATCTTCACGTCCTGGGCGGAGAGGGAACCGGCGGCAACCAGGGCGAGGGCGGCGAGGGTGAGTCGTTTCATGGCGAGTCTCCGAGTACCGATCATTCGGTGTTGGTACAGATGATCCCTGAAGGGTGTGACCATCCTGTGAACTTGAGGGGGAGTTTTAGGAACTTAGGAGCAGAAAGGCAAGCAGGTTAGACCGGCTGGGGGGCCGGGGGATTCAGCTTGTAGCCCACGCCGATGACGGTCTCGATGAGCTCGGCCTGGGCCCCCAGCTTCATGCGGAGCCGGCGGATGTGCGCGTCCACGGTACGGGTCTCGTTGGAGTGGTCCAGGCCCCAGACCTCCTTCAGCAGCTTCTGGCGCGTGAGGACCCGGTTGGGGTTCTGCAGGAGGAAGGCCAGGAGCTCGAATTCCAGCCGCGTCATCTCGATTTCCCGCTCCTCCACCCAGGCGGCGTAGGCGTCCAGGTCCATGCGCACCTTCCCCTGGGCCAGGAGGGTGTGCTCGCCGGCCTCGGAATTCGCCCCAGAGACCGTGCGCCGGAGGACGGCCTTCACGCGGGCGGCCAGCTCCCGCATGGAAAAGGGCTTGGTGATGTAGTCGTCGGCCCCCAGCTCCAAACCGAGGATCCGGTCGATGACCTCGCCCCGGGCCGTCACCACCACCACCGGAAGATTCCGGAGCTGGGGGTGGTGCCGGATGATCTTCAGCACGTCCAAGCCGTCCATATCGGGGAGGGTGAGGTCCAGGATGGCCGCGTCCAGGCCGGCGCCTTCGGGGCCCGTGAGGACCCGGAGGGCGTCCCGGCCGGTCTCGCAGGCGTCCAGCCGGACCCCCTCGCGGGTGAAGTGCTGGACGATGCCCAGGCGGATATCCGGATCGTCCTCGAGCAGGAGCAGATGGTGCATGGGGTCTCCGGGCGGAGTCGGGGGTTCGATGCGCGAAGGGCGAAGCCCAGCGGGGTGGGGAGTCGAGGCTGCGAAGGGCAGCCTTGCGATCCGGGACCCCACGGGCTGAGCATCACAAGCCCAGCGGGGTGGGGAGTCGAGGCTGCAAAAAGCAGCCTTGCGATCCGGGACCCCGCGGGCTGAGCATCACAGGCAGAAAGTCCCCGCCCGTCGCGGAACGCCGGTATTTCCACGATCAGATCTGGGTCTTGAGGGTCTTGACGTAGCTCACGGGGACGTAGCCGGCGTGCTGCACGGCGTTGTTCTGGAACTCGGGGCCCAGGATGTAGCCCAGGAACTCCTCCATGGCCTTCTTCACCTGGGGGTCGGTGACCTTGGCGGGGTTGGTGTAGGCGTGGCCGAAGGAGAAGATGGCGTACTTGCCGGACTTGACGTTCTCATTGGTGCAGGCGACGCCGTTGTAGGACATGCCGGCGATGCGGGACTTGTTCTTCTCCAGGTGCTCCAGCTCCACGAAGGAGACGGAGCCGGGGGTGGTGGCGACGGCGGTGACCACGGCGCCGGTGGAGTCCTGGATCACCACGTCCTTGGCGAACTCCTGGCCGTGGAGGACCTCCTTCTTCTGGACCGCCCGGGTGCCGCTGCTCTCGGGGCGGATCACGCGGACGATCTTCATGTCTTGGCCGCCCACTTCCTTCCAGTTGTTGATCTTGCCGGTGAAGATGCCCTCGGCCTGCTGGGCGCTGAGGCTGGCGACCCCCACGCCGGGGTGGGCGACGAGGGTGAAGGCCTGGACCACGATGTTGTGGTTCTGCAGACCGGTCTTCTCCTGCTCGGGGCTGGCGTAGACGTCGGAGATGCCGATGGTGCAGGCCCCGGCGGCCACCTGGTTGAGGCCGGTCATGGAGCCGCCGCCGCTCACGGCGATCTGGACCCCCGGGTGGGTCTTCATGAAGTCCTCGGCGGCCTTCTTGACGATGGGGCCGAGGGCGGTGGAACCCATCACCGTCACGGTCTGGGCCTGGGCCAGGCTGCCGAGCAGCAGGGACATCGCGAGGGTCAAGCCTTTGCGCATGGGAATGCTCCTTTTCAAAGAGACGCCCAGGCTCCCACTCGCCCATGACCGGGCCATGTCGCAGCCGTAAAATTTTTGCGACACCCCGGCCCCGCCGCACGCCCTGCCGGATGTTGCGCGGATTTTACAGGAGGGGTGCTAGGATGCACCTCTTCCTCCCATCCTTCGCGGATGCTGAATTTCAGAGTCGGGGTATGAAGCTGCCCATTCCCTTCCGAGCGCCGGGCCTTCGGGATTCCGTCGAGGTCCCATGAAGGTCGCTGCGGTGGATGTCGGCTCTAACTCCATCCACATGGTGGTGGTGGAGGCGACGGGGATGGGGGAGCTGCGGATCCTGGACCGGGAAAAGGTGATGGTGCGCCTGGCCCGCGGGCAGGAGCGGACCGGGGCCATTTCCGAGGAGGCCTTTCGGGCGGGCCTGGAGGCGCTGGGCCGCATGGTGGGCGCCATCCAGTTCCACGGCTGCGAGACGGTGCTGGCCTGCGGCACCGCCGCCCTGCGAGACGCCAGCAACGCCCAGGAGTTCGTGCGCCAGGCCGCGGCCCTGGGCCTGGGCATCCGGGTGATCTCCGGCGAGGAGGAGGCCCGGCTCATCTTCCAGGCGGTGGCCCACGCGGTGCCCTTTCCCGAGGAGACCGTGGTGCTCATGGACATCGGGGGCGGCTCCACGGAGCTGACCTGGGTGCAGGGCGGGAAGCTGGAGGCCTCCCTGTCCATCCCCTGGGGCCTCCAGCGCCTGGCGGACGCCGCCCCCACCCAGGACCCGCCCACGGCCGAGGACCTCAAGCGCCTTCGCAGCCACGTCCGGAAGGTGCTCCGGCAGGCCCGTAAGTCCCTGCCCGAGGGCCTGGCCAAGCCCGCCCTGGTCCTGGGGACCTCCGGCACCCTGGAGGACCTGGCCCGGGCCGGCTCCCAGTCCACTGCCCTGGACCAGGCCCAGCTGCGCTCCCTGCACCGCAGGCTGTGGCGGGCCAGCA
>CAYSXG010000059.1:5291-10627 GCA_964434895.1 uncultured Solibacteraceae bacterium
GTCGGGAAGCTGGGGGTGGACACCAAGCGGGCGGAGGTCCCCCACGTGGGGGCCACCTGGGCGGCGATGCTCATGGCCTGGCTGGGAGCCGAGACCATGCAGCACCTGCCGGTGGGCCTGCGGGAAGGGATGGTCTGGGAGGCCCTCCGGCACGGGGGCAAGGCCATCCCGGCCCTTTCGGAACGGCGCTGGGCCTCGGTCCAGGTCCTGGGCCACCGCCTGGACCCGGACCCCGTGCACACCCACCACGTCCAGCGCCTGGCGGCGGGGCTCTTCGAGGACCTGCGCCCGATCTTCGAGCTGGGGGACCAGGAGCGGGAGTGGCTGCGGATGGCCGCGGAGTTGCACGACATCGGCCTGTCGGTGGCCCAGCGGGCCCACCACAAGTTGGGGGCCTACCTGGTGCGCAACGGCGGCCTCACGGGCTTCTGGCCGGTGGAGGTGGAGATCCTTTCCCAGATCGTGCGCTACCACCGGGGGAAGGGGCCCAACCTCAAGCGCCACGAGGGTTTCCAGTCCCTGGCCCCCTGGCATCGAACCGTCGTGGAGAAGCTCGCCTCCATCCTTCGGGTCGCCGACGCCCTGGACCGCAGCGGCCGCCGCTCCGTCCTCGGCGCCCGGCTCAGCTTCGCCGAGGAAGGGGCCAGCCTCCTCCTCCATGCCCAGCGCCCCGCCAAGGGGCTGCGCCGGGAATGCGAGGCCCTCGCCAAGAAGGGGGGCCTCCTCGCCAAGATCCTCGGACTTCCCCTCAGCGTGGGCCTCGAACCCTCCGAAGGGGAGCCCCCCACCCTCCTTCTGCGATTGGAACCATGACCCCGCACCATTTCACGCCCCCCCCCGACACCGTGCTCAATCGCGAACTGAGCTGGCTCGCCTTCAACGAACGGGTGCTGGGGGAGGCGGAGGATGAGCGGGTGCCCCTGCTGGAACGGATCAAGTTCCTTTCCATCGCCTCCAACAACTGGGACGAGTTCTTCATGGTGCGGGTGGCCGGCGTCTGGCGCCAGATCGACGCGGGCATCGTCCAGCCGGGTCCCGACGGCCTCACGCCCAAGCAGGTGCTCACGGAGATCGCCCGGCGCGTCCACGGGGCGGTGGCCCGCCAGCACCAGCTATTCCTCCAGTCCCTGCAGCCCAAGCTGGAGGAGGCGGGGGTCTTCATCCTCCCCACCTCGTCCCTGGACGCGGCCCAGGCCGACTACGTGGCGGACATCTTCGAGCGGACCCTCCTGCCGGTCATCACGCCCCTGGCCGTGGACATGAGCCACCCCTTCCCCCGCCTGGGCAACCGCGCCCTGGTGCTGGTGGCGGAGCTGGAGCCCGAGGAGAACGCCGAGCTGGAGTCCGGGGGGCTGCCGGGTACGGAGCTCTGCTTCATCCCCGTCCCGACCAACGTGTCCTCCCGCTTCCTGCGCCTTCCCTCCGCCCCGGGTACCCACGTCTTCGTGCTCCTGGAGGACGTGATCCGGGCCCACCTGACCAAGCTCTTCGACGGCTACCAGGTGGTGAACTGCCGCACCATCCGGGCCACCCGGGATTCGGACGTCCCCATCGAGGAGGACGCCACCGACGACCTGATGAAGGCCGTGGAGGAGGGCCTGCGCTCCCGGCGCCGGGGGGCCGTGGTCCGGGTCCAGTTCGAGGAGGGCCTCAGCCCCACCATCCTGGAGGCGCTGGTGGAGCAGCTGGAGCTCCTGCCCGAGGATCTCTACCCCACGCAGGGTTTCATCTCCTTCTCGGACCTGATGCAGCTCTACGCCGCCGTGGACCTGCCGGACATGAAGTACCCGCCCATGGCTCTCCTCCACCATCCGGCCATCACCTACGCGGATTCCATGTTCGACGCCATCCGCGATGGGGACCTGCTGCTCCACCATCCCCACCACGCCTACGACCCGGTCGTCCGCTTCGTCCGGGAGGCCGCGGACGATCCGGCGGTGCTGGCCATCAAGATGACCCTCTACCGCATGACCCCCGACAGCCTCATCGCGGAGGCCTTGGAGCGGGCGGCGGAGCGGGGCAAGCAGGTGGCGGTGGTGGTGGAGCTGCGGGCCCGCTTCGACGAGGCCTCCAACATCATCTGGGCCAAGCGGTTGGAGAAGGCCGGGGCCCACGTGGTCTACGGCATCCCCAACTTCAAGACCCACTGCAAGGCCTGCCTGGTGGTGCGGATGGAGGAGGGGGCCATCCGCCGCTACTGCCACCTGGCCACCGGCAACTACAACGAGCGCACGGCCCGCCTCTACGACGACTTCAGCTACTTCACCACCCGCTCGGACTTCGGCGAGGACGTGAGCCACCTCTTCAACCTGCTCCCGGGCTACACCCGCCCCCCCCGCTTCAAGCAGCCGGTCCTCGCGCCCAAGGGCCTGCGGCAGATGCTGCTGGACCGGATCCAGCGGGAGCGCACCCACGCCCAGGAGGGGCGCAGCGCGGGCATGGTGCTGAAGATGAACGCCCTGGTGGACCCCCAGCTGATCTCCGCTCTCTACGAGGCCAGCGGGGACGGGGTGAGGGTGGACCTCATCGTGAGGGGCGCCTGCTGCCTGCGCCCGGGGGTCCCGGGCCTCTCCGAGCGCATCCGGGTCATCTCCATCCTGGACCGCTTCCTGGAGCACGCCCGCATCTACCAGTTCCACAACGCCGGCGACGAGGAGCTGCTGCTCTCCTCCGCGGACCTCATGCCCCGGAACCTGGACCACCGGGTGGAGGTGGCCTTCCCCCTCCTGGACCCGCTGCTGCGGAACCAGGTCAAGGAGATGCTGGACTTCCAGCTCCAGGACACGGAGAAGGCGCGGGTGCTGGGCCCCCAGGGGGAGGTCCTGCGGGTGGGCCTCGACGCCGCCGGCCCGCCGCTGCGCAGCCAGATCCGGGTGGCCGAATCCCTGGCGGAGGCCATGGCGGCCCTGGAGGAACGCTACGAATCATGAGGAGCCCCTTGAGCATCCCCGGCCTGTCCACCCACGTCGCCCTGCTGATCCGCAAGAGGGTCGAAGTCCTCGCCTCCGAGGCGGAGGATCCCGAGGCCATCCACGATCGGCGCGTGGCCATCCGCCGGCTCCGGGTGATCTGCGAGCTCTTCCAGCCCCTGGCCCCGGACCTGCCCCTGCGGCGCTGCCTGCGGCGCCTCAAGGAGCTGGGGGAGGCCCTCTCCCCGGTGCGGGAGTGGGACGTGAACGGAGAGCTTCTTGAGGCCATCCTCCAGGGCACCGAGGACGGCGTGGGCCGGGCGGCCCTGGAGCACCTCCTGGAATGGGCCGCGCTGGCCCGGAGAAGGGCCCTGAAGAAGGCCCGGGCGGTCCTGGGCGCCAAGGAGCTCCGCGCCCTCCGGGTGGACCTGCTGGAGCTGGCGGCGGCCATGGAGGGGTTGTTGGAGGACGTCGCGGGCCCGGCCTATGCCTGGTCCTGCGTGCACCCGGCCTTCCAGGGGGCCTTCGGCAACCTGGCGGCCCTCTCGGTCCAGGAGGAGGCCGAAGGCCTGCACGAGGCCCGGATCCAGCTCAAGCGCCTGCGCTACACCCTCGAATGCTTCGAGCCCGCCTTCCAGGACGGCTTCCAGGACCTGCTGGGGCGCACCCGCCAGCTGCAGGACGCCCTGGGCACCCACCACGACCACGTGGTCCTGGGGGAATTCCTTCGGATCCGCTGCGGGGCCTTGGAGGAGCGGGGGCGGATGATGCTGGCCCTGGGGCTCCGGCCCTGTCTCGAGCAGGTGGAGGCCCGCCGGGTGGAACTGTTCGAAGCCTTCCGGCGGGCCATCCCCAAACCCGGGGCCGAGGAGCTGGCCCAGGCCCTCTGGTACTTCCTCGCCCCCGTGCCCGGCAAGGAGGGGCCCGAACCCGTTCCGGAAGGGGATCCCGGAGAACCGGTGAACGACCCGACGGACGCCTGACCCGGAAGGGAGACCCATGGAAGAACTCGTCCAAGAGACCTTTTGGCTGAGCCGGCGCCTCCGCCAACAGCTGGAGGTGGCCGCGGAGGTCCGGGGCATCGATATCCACCAGGCCCTCAGCCTGATGCTGGAACTGGGCTTCGCCCACGCGGCCCACCCGGAGGACCATCTGGGACGCCCCCTGTCCCCCTCAGGGTCGCAGGGAACCTGAAGGGGATCAGTCCAGCTTGTCCAGCTCCACCTTGGCCATGGGGCCGTCCAGGGGGACGAAGCCGTTGTTGGCCACGACTTCCTGGCCCTCCTTGGACAGCACAAAGCGCAGGAACTCCTTCACGAGGGGGGTGAGGGGGCGGTTCGGAGCCTTGTCGATGTAGATGAAGAGGCGGCGGGACAGGGGGTAGTTGCCCTTCAGGATGTCGGCGGTGGTGGGCTCGTAGGGGGTCCTCCCCTCGGCGGCCGACAAGGGCACGAAGCGCACGGTGTCGGCGGCGGGACCGATGCCGGAGTAGCCGATGCCGAACTTGTCCCCGGCCACGGCCCACACCACGCCCATGGAATCGGACTGGTCCTTGTAGCTGAGCTTGAAGGCCCCCTTGTAGAGGGCGTGCTCCAGGAAGTAGGTGTAGGTCCCCGAAAGGCTGTTCCGGCCGAAGAGGGCGATGGGGGCCGCGGCGAAGTCCCCTCCGAGGCCCAGCTGGCCCCAGGTCGTGAGGTCCTCCGGGTAGCCCCCCTTGCGGGTCTTGGAAAAGATGGCGTCCACCTGGGGCAAGGACAGGCGGGGGACTTTGTTTTCGGGGTTGACGAAGACCACGATGGCGTCGATGGCCACCGCCACCTTGGTGGGCTTGTAGCCCCGCTTCCGCTCGAATTTGTCGACCTCCTCGGCCTTCATCTCCCGGCTCATGGGGGCCAGCTGCGACAGCCCATCCGTCAAGGCGGGAGGGGCGGTGTTGGAGCCCTTGGCCTCGATGGGCATCTTGAAGTTCGGGTGGAACTTGCTGAACCCTTCGGTCCATAGGGAGAGCAGGTTGAAGAGGGTGTCCGAGCCCACGGCCTTCACCATCGGGAATTCCACCTGGGCCCGGTAGGGCGGGAGGCTCGGGTCCACCTTGGGAGGCGCGGGCTGGGCCTGGGAGTGAGCCCCGAAGGCCGAAGGAGCCCAAACCAGCAAAAGGGCCACAGCGAGGAGGATGCGCATAGAACACCTCCTTGTCCGATTAGGGATCCCATGCGGGTCCAAACATAGGGGGGGAGGTGTGAAATTCATGAAACAAATTTGTCACGCCCCGCCTTGTGCCTTTACAGGCTCCGCCCCGGGCCTACCTTAAGTCCCGGTTCGAGTTCACACCATTTTTACATCCATGCTCATCCCCTTCTGGCTCCCCGCCGCCTGGATCGGCCTCACGCTGGGCGACTTGTTGCAGCGAACGGCGATGCGCATCCC
>CAYSXG010000060.1:0-5337 GCA_964434895.1 uncultured Solibacteraceae bacterium
GCGCCCAGGCGACGGTGACGGTGAATCCGGCGGTGGCGGTGAGCGTGAATCCCGCGAGCGTGAGCCTGATGGTGGGCCAGGGCCAGGCCTTCAGTGCCACGGTGACGGGGACGGCCAACGGGGCCGTGACTTGGAGCGTGGTGGAGGCCGGGGGCGGCAGCATCATGAGCACTGGCCAGTACACGGCGCCTTCCACGGCGGGCACCTACCATGTGCGGGCCACCAGCGTGGCGGATCCCACGAAGAGCGCCCAGGCGACGGTGACGGTGAACCCGGCAGCGCCCTCCATTCAATCCTTTGCCGCGACCCCTGCCTCGATCACGGCGGGTCAGAGCTGCACCTTGTCCTGGTCCGTCGCCAATGCCACCAGCCTGAGCCTCGACCAGGGCATCGGTTCGGTGACGGGGAACTCATTGTCTGTGGCGCCCACGAAGACGACCACCTACATGCTGACGGCCACGGGCCCCGGCGGGACGAAAACGGCCACGGCCCTCGTCACCGTGACTCCGGCGTCGGGCCTCAACTACATGATCGCCTACGCCAGCGGCCCCGGTGGCGGGAGCCTCGGTCTGGCGAACCAGTGGATTCGCGAGGCCTGGGAGGGGACTCCGCCCATCACCAGCAATTTCGCCGCACCCGCGCCGGGCCGGCCGGGTGCCCAGGCCATCGAAGTGCAGTACGTCCTGGGCAATAGCTGGGATGCCATCGGTCTGGCCCGCCACAGCCTGGACTGGACTCAAACCTACTGGATGTTCTTGAACCAGTTCCGGACCCTGGAGTTCGATCTCTACTTCGCCGCGGACAGCGTCGGCGAGGACAATCTCGTGTTCATTCTTGACGATGGCGGCCACGCGGATACGCCGGCCCTCACCAGCTTCATTCCCGGGTGGTCGGGCCTGTCCAACGCCCAAAAGCATGGCCAGTGGTTCCACGTGGTCGTCGACCTGGCCTCCCTTCATCCGAACCTGGCCACCTACCCGAAATTCGAGCGCTGGCTGCTGCAGAACAACAATGTGGATACCGTCTCCAGGCCGCACTTTTTCTTGGCGAACGTGATGCTGGGCTGGGCGAAGGACACCACTCCGCCGGTGCTGACCGTCGGGTCGCCCAGCACCGACTCCCAGTACACGCAGCTCACCCTGAATTGGAGCACCGACGAACCCACCATCTACACCCTCGACTGGGGCACGACCGCGGCCTACGGAAAAACCGTAGCGGGCCCCGCGACCGACGATGATTACGCCTACGCTCAGAGCGCCACGCTCAGCGGGCTGACGCCGGGCACGACCTATTTCTACCGCATCACCGCCCTGGACCACCAGTTCCTGGCCGCGGACCCCCAGAACAGGGCCGTGACCACCGGCTCGTTCACCATGCCGGCCCGGCCGACCACCCCGCCGACGGTTTCCGGGTTGGTGGCTGCCAAGTCCGATGCCGTCACCGCGACCCTGACGTGGAGCACCGACCGACCCTGCAGCGAGGTCATCACCTATCGGAAGGCGGGCGGTGCCGCCCTGAGCCGCACCCTCGCCGACCTGTCCGCCTCCCGCAGCCTGATGTTGGACTTGCTGGAGCCGAGCACGACCTACACGGTGACCGTGGTGGCCACCGACGCCTTCGCGCAGGTATCGGCACCGGCGGCCCTGACCTTCACCACGTCCAGCGCCAGCACGCCGGACGTCACCATCACCCTGGACCCGTCCACCACCCAGCCCATCAGCCCCTGGATCTATGGGATGAATTTCGCGCGGCTGTACACGGGCGGAACGCCGCTGATGACGCTGGACCGGATGGGGGGCAACCGCATGACCGCCTACAACTGGGAGAACAACGCCTCCAATGCCGGCTCCGATTACATCTACAACAGCGACAGCAGCCTGGCCGACGGCACCTACGGCACCCCGGCGGACCCCTCCCCCGGCGGGGCGGTCAAGAGCTGGATCCAGAGCGATCGTGCGGCCGGCATGGCCTCCATGATGACGGTCCCGCTGCAGGGCTACGTGGCGGCCGACACCAACGGGCCGGTCAGCATCAGCGACCCCAATCGATGGGCCACCCGGTTCAAGCAGGTGGTCTTCCAGAAGGGGAGCCCCTTCACCGCCGCCCCCAGCACCAGCGATGCCTACGTCTACATGGACGAGTACCTGTGGGCCATCCAGCAGGCCTTCGCCGGCGCCAATCCATTCGCCGCCTCGGCGCCCCTGCCGACCTTCGTCAGCCTGGATAACGAGCCGGAGATCTGGCAAAGCACCCACGCCGAGATCCAGACCAGCCTGGTCGATCCCGAGACCTACATCCAGCGGACCATCCAGGCCTGCAAGGCCATCAAGGCTGTGGCTCCCGACGCGCAGACCTTTGGCCCCGCCCATTTCGGGTTCAGCGGCATCGTCACGTGGCAGCTTTCCCCCGGCTTCGACGCCAGCTACTGGTTCACCGACAGGTACCTGACCGAGCTTCAGGCCGCATCGGCCGCGGCCGGCAACAAGCGCCTCTTGGACGTCTACGACATCCACTGGTATTCCGAGGCCACGGATGGTGCCACTCGGGTGACCCAGTTGAATTCTCCCACCCTCGATGACGCCCAGATCCAGGCCGTCGTGCAGAGCCCCCGCAGCCTATGGGACCCCACCTACACCGAGAACTCCTGGATCGCGCAGTGGTTCGGCGGGCCCATCCAGCTGCTTCCGCGCCTATGGCAGAAGATCAGGTCCGCCTCGCCGGGTACCAAGCTCGCCATCACCGAGTACAACAACGGAGGCGATAACCACATTGCCGGGGCCCTGGCCCAGGCCGATAACCTCGGCATCTTCGGCAGCACGGGAATCTACGCGGCGGCCTATTGGCCCCAGAATCTTCCAACCAGCAAGGCTTCCTATTGCTTCGCGGGGTTCACGCCCTTCCTGGGCTTTGATGGGGCAACGGCCAAGTTCGGGGATACCTCCGTAAAAGCCACCTCCAGCAACGTGGCCAACGTCTCCGCCTACGCCAGCCTGGATAGCAAGGTCGCGGGCCGGGTCGTCCTCGTCGCCATCAATCGCAGCAACCTTTATCAGGAAGTGGCCTTCAACGGCCTGTCCCTGTGGGGTTCCGCCCGCGCCTACCGAATCACCGCGGCCAGTGCCGCCGCCCAGGTGACGGCCGGGCAGGCCATCACGCCGGTGGCGGTGGGCCAGGTCCCCGTATCGGGCACGACCTTCGCGGTCGGCCTGCCTCCCATGAGCGTGACCACCTTCGATATCCATTAGGGGTCGCGCCAAAATAACCTGTGCAGTTCAGGTTATTTTGCTGCGGCACCTTATGCCGCCGCGCTTGTGACCTGACCAGCTTATTTTGGCCCAGCGGCTTAGCCAGGCGTTCGAGAAAACAGGGGCCAGCCGACCCGCCCACGCACCCGCGAAGCGGCGAGCGGGAGCCATCCTGGCCTGCTTCTTCGGTAGAGGCCGCGTCCGTGAGAGCTTTGCGAGGATCGGTCGGATAGCACGGGGCGCTGCCCCATCCGGGGGGGCCTTGCCCCAGAACCCCCTAGACCCCGGTCCACGCGTGCGTTGGTCGGGGAGGGTGGGCTGGTTTGGAGCCACCCACGCGGGAGTTTTGGGGCGAGGCCGGTCGGTGGGGAGGAGCTCCGCCGCAGTCCGGGCTTCCTCCGCTGGATCCAGTCCTGACCCTGGGCGAGGTCGGGGGAGGCCGGGGGCCTATCCCCGCGGACCCATCATTCCGCGCGGCTAGGCGTGGCGAGAGCCATCTGCGGGAAAGAGATTGGATTCGCGCAATCATCATTAATTAGGTTTAATTGTTTATTAATTAATATTAAAAGTGGATTGCTATGAAGGTGAAAAGTGGCCTGCATAAGTGTGTGAAAAATGTCCATATTTGATTCCTATTCCGGAGTCATCCATGCGCATTGAACCTTCCTGTTTTCGCGGCCCTGGCACCTCGGCCCTGACTCCGATTCCTGTGAAACACCTGGGTCTGCTCTTCTGGCTCGTGGCCGGGACGGGGGCGGGCCTAGGGGCGGCGACCCCCCACGCGCCCGTGGCATCCAGAGCCGAGGGCCTTCGGTCGTCTCGGCTGATCGAGGGCCCCTTGGTGCCCATCGGCGGGGCCTCCGATCCTGCGGAAAGCGCGGCGTTGGCTCAGGCCCTGGAGCGCCATCGAGCTTCCGGCTCCCCGGGGGCCCTCGAGCCCCTGACGCAGTTTTTGGAGGAGCATCCGCGTTCCCCGTGGGCCGCCTCCCTGTGGGCGCGGGTGGGCGTGGCCTGTCGTCACAGCGGGCGCCTTTCGAAGGCTTTGGAGGCCCTCGAAAAGGCATGGGCTGGGGCCAGGGGTGCATCCGGAACGGAAGAACGAAGCGTGGCGGATGGGGCCTTCATCGAGCTGCTGGAGCTGTACGGACGGCTCGGCGAAAAGGGGAGGGCCCAGGCCCTCCTGGCCGAGGCCGAGGGGAGGACCTGGGAGGACCCGGTGGTCCCGCGGGTGATTCGGGCGAAGGAAGGCCTCGCGAAATCGGAACCGGAGCTTCTGCGCGGCCTCCGCTGCGGCCCCATGGCCCTATCCGCCTTGGGCGAGGCCCTGGGGGTCGGGGGCCGCATGAAGACGGAGGACTACCGCATCACCGGGCCGGGCGCCTCCTTGACGCAGCTCCTGGACTGGTCCGGGAAGGCGGGCCTGGATTACCAGATCGCAAAGCGCGCCGCGGGCTCCGCCATCCCGGTCCCCAGCATCGTGCACTGGGAGGTCGGGCATTTCGCCACGATCCTGGAACAGGAGGGCGACAGCTACCTGGTCGAGGACACGACGCTCGGACGGGAGGTCTGGATGAGCGCGTCGGCCCTGGACGAGCGCGCCTCGGGCTATTTCCTGGCGCCGAAGGGCCCCCTGCCGTCCGGATGGCGGTCCCTCACGCGGGAGGAGGGCTCGAAGGTGCGGGGGAGCGGTCCCGTTTCCCCGGGCCCGGAGGGGCCCGATGATATGGAATGCCACCCCCAGGACAATCCCAAGGATAAAGATGGACCCAAGGGCATGCCGGTGGCCGGTTTTTTTGGCGCGCAGGTGGCCCTCGGTGTGGCGGATATCCCGCTTTCGTACATGCCTCCCTATGGCCCACCCGTGAACCTGAAATTGACTTATTACTCGGGGGGATGGGGCTACACAAATATGTTGGGGTCCCACTTCCCGGGAAGGTGGACCCTCAATTGGGGGAGGGTGATCTCCGACGACCTCATCGGCATCGCGCCTTGTGTCGGCCCTGGGCCCTGCGTACCCACGCCGATTCGTATGTGGCCACCGCCCAGCGCCCAGGGGCCGCTCAGCCCCAGCGTGAGCCCGTACACGGTGCCG
>CAYSXG010000060.1:5347-10613 GCA_964434895.1 uncultured Solibacteraceae bacterium
AAATTTCTCAAGGTTGTGTGTGGTACTTAGTTTATTGGCTCTTATTTCAATAATTCTAATTTATCGAACTTTCAACAACGAACCGGGATGAAACTGGAGATCAGCGGTGATGGCAAGACCATCACGCTCGGCAAGCCGGATGGATCCAAGGAAATTTATAAGGGTCTTCCTCCGTGGGCGTGGGACAAGTGGTCCCTCTCGGATTTTGGAACCCCGGCGTTCGGCCTGGTGCAGGACCTCGATCCGGCGGGGAACGCGCTGAACTACAGCTACGACACCCAGGGGCGCCTGATCTCCGTCACCGATGCGGCGGGGCAAGTGACCACCCTGAGCTACGAGCGCCCCGTGGATCCAGCCTGGCCCGTGGACGCCGCCTTGGTGACCAAGGTTACCGATCCCTTCGGGCGATCGGCGCTGCTGACCTACAACGCCGATCGCATGCTGGACAGCATCACGGACACCCTGGGGCTCAAAAGCTCGTTCACCTATGGGAAGACCCCACAGAACCCGAGCATGCCCAACGATTTCATGAATTCCATGACCACCCCCTACGGCACGACGACCTTCAGGGCCAGCGGCAATTACTTCGATGCCCTCGCGAGCTTCATGAGTATGTCGGGCATTTCCTACTCCCCAGGGGGCTCCGTTAAAAGCTCGGGGGGAAGTGTGAGTGGAGTGGTTCTTGTGCCCCCGGCCAACGGATTGCAAAAATGGATCGAAATCGAGGACCCCCTGGGGAACCGCGAACGCCTCGAATACAACACCCCCGCGCCCGTTCCCACGAGCGATCCCGTTGCACCGGCGGGCTTCATGAACGGCTACCTTCAGTTCCGTAATGTCTTCTTCTGGGACAAGCGGGCCATGGCCCAGGCGCCGGGGGATTACAGCAAGGCCTTCCTTCGGCACTACCTGCACGGGGACCAGTACACCAGCTGGGTGGACACCCTGGAAAGTAGCAAGAGGCCCTTGGAGGGGCGGGTCTGGTACGCCTATCCGGGCCAGGACAAGACCAACCACGTGGGCAGCAGCATGTTTCCCTCCAAGATCGCGCGCGTCCTGGACGACGGGACGGAGCAGGATGTCCTGATCGAGAGCAACCTTTGGGGAAAGCCCACCAAGAGGACGGATCCCCTGGGGCGGGTGACCACGTACAAGTACTCCCCG
This sequence comes from uncultured Solibacteraceae bacterium, assembly GCA_964434895.1. Lineage (GTDB taxonomy): Bacteria > Acidobacteriota > Holophagae > Holophagales > Holophagaceae > CAYSXG01. The sequence continues at coordinate 6,512 of CAYSXG010000060.1, forward strand.
GATGGCATCGATCTGCTGGAAGTCCATAACAACAGCGGGGGCATCGACGAATGCCTCGTGACCCTCGGGTACAACGCCCAGCATCTCCCGACGAGCGTGAAGGACGCCTCCGGCCAGGTCCGAACCTACACCTACAATGGCCACGGCCAAATCCTCACGGCCACCGACCCCAAGGGCGCGGTCACGTCCGTGGTCTATGACGATCTCACCGGGCTCCCCAAGGAAATCGATCTTCCAACCGGTTCGAAGATCCAAATGACCTGGGACGGCTTCGGGCGCCCCCTCACGGTCACCAATCCCGCCGGGGGCCTCCTGACCTACGATTACGACGTCTTCGACCGGCCCACCGCCATTTCCTATCCCGACGGCACATCCGAGCGGATGTTCTACGATAAGTTGGATATGTCAGCTGTTAAGGACCGAAATAACAAGTATTCCTACTTCAAGCACAACGCCCTGCGCCAGTTGGTGGAGCTGCAAAGCGCCGAAGGACAGATCACCAAGCTGGACTGGTGCAGCTGCGGATCCCAGCTGGAAGCGATCACGGACCCGCTCAACCGGATCACGAATTTCATCCGCGACCTTGAGGGGCACGTCATTTCCAAGGTCTACCCCGACGGCCACGCCACCTCCTACGGTTATGACGGTGCCGGGCGACTGAACTGGCGCAAGGATGCCAAGGGGCAGAGCACCAATTACAGCTATTTTTTGGATAATGACCTCAAGGGGATCACGTACACCGGGGCCCGCGTGTCCACGGCACCGGTGTCCTATCACTACGAATCGGCCCACAACCGCCTCGATACGGTCACGGATGGAACCGGGACCCACGCCCTCCAGTACTACCCGATTGCGGCGGGCGTCCTGGGGGCCGGGAGGCCGAAGAGCCTGACGGAATCGGGCACGAACAGCACCGTCAGCTGGACCTACGACGAGCTGGGAAGGGTGGCGAAGCAGGTGGTGGACGGCCGGGAGGAAAGCTGGGTCTACGATGGCCTGGGTCGACTGGGTTCGAACACCAATGATCTGGGTGCGTTCACCTACGACTACAACGCGACGACCACGCTGCTCGACGCCATCCATTTCCCCAACGGCCAGGTGACCTCGTTCAGCTACGACGACGCCGCGCACGACAACCGCCTGCTTCAGATCCGCAACGCCACCTCCACCGGATCCAACCTCTCCACCTTCGGGTACACCTACGATCCCGCGGGGCAGATCAAGACCTGGACCCAGCAGGCCGACGCCCAAAACCCGAAGGCCTATAGCTTCACCTACGACGCGGTGGGCCAGGTGCTCACGGCGGCCCTCAACGATCAGACGCCGGCCGGCGCGATTCTCAAGCGCTACGTCTACGGCTACGACGACGCCGGGAACCGCACCAGCGAGCAGATCGACGGGATGGTGACCACGGGCACCTATAACAACCTCAATCAATTGATGGGCCAGCGCACCGGAAGCGCGGACGCGCCCCTGGCCTCTCCGAGCTCCCCAGCGGCCGCCACAAAGGCCGAGCGCCGTGGATCGAAGGCCGCGAAGCGTCCGAAGAGCAGCGCGAACTCCTCCCGCTGAAACCCAGCCCCACGCCTAATTTAAGTTACCTTTCGAGGTGGTTATGAATGGTCTACCTTGGTTTTTGCGCGGCCTCTTTTGGTTCGGCGAAGACATGTCAACGCCCCGGCCTCGATTCCCCATCGGGCTTGGAACCCGAGGGCGGATGTGCGCCTCCGCGATGCTGCTCCCCCTCTTCAGCCAGACGCTGGTGGCTCCGCTGCATGCGTCGGCGCCCGCCTCGGCGTCCTCCCCGGACGCGACGATTTCCGCCCCCGGCACGGTCTACCTGAACGCCGACGCCAACGTCGCCTCCGTGCCCACCCAAAGCGGAGCCTCCTACGCCTGGAGCGCCACGGGGGCGGTCATCACCTCGGGGGCGAACAGCCCCAGGGCGACCTTCAAAGGGACCGCCAAGGGAATGGCCGTCCTGAAGTGCAGCGTGACGGACGCTTCGGGGGTTGTGACCGCCGGAAGCGCCAACGTCAGCGTGGTCCCCTCGGGCACCGTTTCCATCCAGCCGACCCAGCTCACGATGCCCCAGGGTGCGACGGCGGCCTTCACGGCCAGCACGGCCGGGTTCACGGATTCGCGTGTGGGCTGGACCGCCAGCGGAGGAAGCATCGATCCCAGCGGGCACTACACCGCCCCCACGGCGAACGGCGCCCAGTCCGTGACGGCCACCAGCGTGCAGAACCCCGCGGCGAGCGCTTCGGCCTCCGTTCAGGTGGTCGACCCGGGGCTCATGGCTTGGTGGAGATTCAGCGAAGGGCAGGGCCTTCTGGCCCAGGACAGCGCCGGCAACGGGTATACCGGAACCCTGGCGGGAGGGGTCGCTTGGGACCCTGCCGGAAGGTTCGGCGGCGGCCTCCGCTTCGACGGGGCCACGGGGGTCATCAGCGTTCCGGGTCTCAACCCGTTTCGGGATCCCTTCACGGTTTCCCTCTGGGTCAAGCTGGACGCGGTGAATCGTGGGTCCTCCAATGGGATCCTGTTCAATGGCACGAGGTCCAGCAGCGATTTGGCGCTTCAATTGGGGGAGCAGTCCGGCAAGGCCTTTTTCGGGTTCGGGGGCGATGACCTATACGGGAACACCGCCCTCACGCCCGGGGTCTGGACCCACCTGACCTTCGTGTACGACGGCTCCTCCCAAGCGATTTACATCAACGGGGCCCCGGACGGCTACCGGTTCTGCGGAAAATACGCGAGCCAGGACGCGAACCTGACCTTGGGTGCCTGGCCGGTCTTCGGCTACCTCCAAGGGAGCCTTGACGAGGTCCGCATCTACAGTCGGGCCCTGTCCTCCACCGAGGTGTTCCAGAAGTACCAGGAAACGGGGAACGTGATCGTGTCGCCCCGTACGGCGCTGCTGGGAACCAAGCAGTCCCAGTTCTTCTCCGCCAAGGTGGCCAGCAGCGTCAACGGGGCGGTCACGTGGGAATTGCCGGTGGCCGGAAGCGGCTCCATCACGGCCTCCGGGGCCTATACCGCCCCGGATGCGGTCAGCGCGGAAGGGACCTCCTTTCCCGTGGTGGCCCGGAGCGTCGCCGATCCCACCCAAACCGACACCGTTTGGGTGACGGTGAACAGTGCCATCGCCGTGGTGCCCAAGACCACCTCCGTGCTCCAGGGGGGACAGATCCCCTTCACGGCCAAGGTGACGGGCCTGGGGAGCGCGGGTGTTACCTGGAGCGCCTCCGCGGGCACCATCGACGCCAACGGCCTGCTGACGGCGCCGTCCTCGGCGGGGACCCTCACCGTCAAAGCCACGAGCGCCGTGGATGGCACGCAATTCGGTACGGCGACCGTGAACGTGGGGGGGGGAACCTCCCTGCATAACGCCGCTTCCTTGGTGGGCTACTGGCCCTTTTCCGAAGGACAGGGGCCCATCGCCAAGGATCTTTCCGGATGGGGGGCCCACGGGACCCTGTCCAACGGCCCCGTGTGGGTGGAAGGGAAGATCGGGTCGGGCCTCTATTTCGACGGGGCCAATGCTTCGGTGGACATTCCGGCGGTGAATCCGTTCCAGGGGCCCTTCAGCGTGTCCGCCTGGGTCAAGTTCGACCGTATCAACAAGGGCACGGATAACGCCATCCTGGGCCACGGCGTCGCCCAGCTCGACCAGGGCCTGCTTCTCGGCGAACGCAATGGCAAGGCCTACCTGGGCTTCATCGGCGACGACCTGGCGGGCAACCAGGTCCTTCAGGCTGGCCTGTGGACCCATCTGGTATTCGAATACGATGGAAAGATCCAAAAAATCTATGTAAATGGAGCGCTGGACGCGAGTCGCGCCTCGACCGGCGCCTATCAAAGTGGCCTGTTTAACGCCCAGCTCGGCCGGTACCCGTGGAATGCGCCGTGGGTCGCCGGGAACACCAGCGATCTCCACGGCACCCTGGACGAGGTCCAGATCTACAGCCGGGCCCTGGGCGACGCCGAGGTCAATGACCTGTTCTATAAATGGATCAATGTCGCGATCTCTCCCCGGGATCTGGTGATGGCCCCGGGCCAGTCCCAGACCCTGACCGCCACGGTGACGGGTCCCGGCGCG
>CAYSXG010000061.1:0-4848 GCA_964434895.1 uncultured Solibacteraceae bacterium
CCGCCGGGGGCCTGCGGGCAGAGGCCCCGGGGGGCCCGGTCTGGGTGTTGGTCAAGGAGGGGAGTTGGAAGGAGCTGGGGGAGGGGGAGCGGGCCCGCTTCGAGATCATGGGCCGCCTCAAGGGCGTGGTGGCCGTCCGCCTGAAGTAGGGGTGCCCGTTCGAAATCCTTGCATTAGTTATTTGCTAGCGGGCACCCCTCGCCGGGGGTCAGGGGGCGCGGCGTGGCGCCCCCTGGGGGTGACAGTGAAGCCAAGCTCAGCTTGGCTTCACGCCAGAGGGGGCCATGCCCCCATGGGAGTGCACCCCGCCGACGACGATTGATCTTGGTTTTCAGACGGGGTGCAGTGGGGCGGGGGTTTTCCGGGGACAGCGCCTCGGGAATGATGGAGGCATGCGCGCCCTCCTCCAGAAGATCGTCGCCAAGGACCACACCCTCGCCGGCTACAAGCACTACGAGCTGCTGGTGCACACCTACGTGGTGGTGCTCCTCATCTCCAACCTCGTGGGCCAGAAGCTCACGGCCCTGGGCCCCCTGCGCTTCAGCGGGGCCCAGCTGCTCTTCCCCATCACCTACATCTTCAGCGACGTCTTCACGGAGGTGTACGGCTACGGGGGGAGCCGGCGGGCCATCTGGATCGCCTTCTTCGCCAACCTCCTGATGGGGGCCATGGGCCTGTTCATGGTGTGGCTGCCCGGGGCCCCGGAATGGTCCTCCGAGGGGCAGCGGGCCTTCGAGATCGTCTTCGGCGCCGTGCCCCGCATGATCCTGGCCAGCCTCGTGGCCTTCTGGGCCGGGGAGTTCACGAACTCCTACGTGATGGCGAAGATGAAGCTCTGGACCGAGGCGCGCGTGCCCTGGACCGGCACCATCGGCTCCACCGTGCGTGGCCAGGCCATCGACTCCCTCATCGTCACCGCGGTCTTCTACTGGGGCAGCGTGCCCCTCCGGACCATCCTCGTCACCGCCGCCTCCGGCTACCTCTTCAAGGTCACCTACGAGGCCCTGATGACCCCCGTGACCTACGCCATCGTCGGCGGCCTCAAGCGCAGCGAGGGCCTGGACGTCTACGACGAGGGCACGGACTTCAGCCCCTTCCGCAAGGACGCCTAGGCCGACGAGCAAAGAGGGGGGCCTCCGGCGGAAGGCCGCGGACCCCGGCATGCCGTAAATGAAACCGAATATCAAATTAAGCAGAAATGATTCACATCTCTTAACTGGCGGGGACCGGGGCCCCCTGGGAAGGTGGGGCAGCCTCACCCCTCTTTCTCCTTCTGCTTTGCCGCGCCGCGAGACTTTCTGTCCCGGCGGCCACCGGCTTCGTCCTTCGACTGGAGTTGCCCGTGTCGACCCGATCCCTTCTCCCCCTCTCCCTTCTGGCCCTGTCCTTGGCGGCGGGTCCCTTCCTCTGCGCTCGCGCCTCGGACCCCGATTCCCGCCGAGGCGACCGGGAGAACCCGCACCTCGAAAGGACCGGGGAGGATTCCGAGGGCCGGCGCGCGTGGAAGCTCAAGTGGTACGGGGGACGGTGGAGCCACGAATACCGCAGCTTCCTCATGGATAAGGCCCGGGAGCACCGGAGCCTCTACGCCAACAAGATGGCCTTCCCGGGCGGGGAGATCGTGTTGGGGACCGCGGCCACCGGCACCGTCTGGTTCAATCTGGGTCCCACGGATGGGGGCATCTCCTACAACGTGAATGAGGGCGGGAGCGTCACCAAGAACCTCGCCGAGGTCGACAGCGGGCGGCCCAACCAGATCGTGCCCCACCCCACGGACGGCAACACCCTCTTTCTCGTGACCTCCGGCGGCGGGCTTTGGAAGACCACGGACGGGGGCGGCACCTGGGCCCCCCTCACCGACGCCCTGGGCTCCCTGGCCCTGGGGGGCCTGGCCCTGGACCCCACCAACCCCAACGTCATGTACCTCGGCCTAGGCGACATCGAGGAGGAGAACTTCGGAGGCACGGGCCTCGGCATCGTGAAGTCGGTGGACGGCGGCCTGAACTGGAGCGCTCCCATCACCCTCGGGGCCTCCGACTCCGTCACGTCGGTGCTGGTGCATCCCAACGCGAGCACCATCGTCTTGGTGGGAACGAACAAGGGCCTCTTCCGCTCCACGGACAGCGGGGCCACCTATGCCGCCGTGAGCACTCCCTCGGGCCTGCCCACCACCGTCCGCGACATCACCTGGACCGGCGGCTCGAATTTCGTCATGACCATGGGGAACAACTTCGAATACGGCGGCGGCGGCGGCGGGGCTTCCATCCTGGTCTCCTCGGACGCCGGCGCCACCTGGCGCGTGGCCACGGGTTTCGGGACCGCCTCCAGCGTCCGCCGCTGGACCCTGGCGGTGGCCCCTAGCAATCGGAGCATCCTCTACGCCATCGGTTCCGACACCACCGGGAATACCTACGGGATCTACAAGTCCTCGGACGGGGGCAGCACCTGGACCTCCCTGAACGCCAACACCATCACCTACACCAACCCCATCTACGATGCTGCGAACCAGGACGACCGCCGCACCGTGGGCACCCTCCTCGGCGGCCAGGGCGGCTACAACCAGATCGCGGTGGTGGACCCCACGAATCCCAACGTGGCCTATTTCGGCGGGAACCTGAACCTCATCAAGACCTCCAACGGGGGTAGTTCCTTCACCATCATCAGCGACTGGGACGCGGACTACAGCCTGCCCTACACCCACGCAGACAACCATTGCGCGGCCTTCGACAAGAGCGGGAACCTCTGGGTCGGCAACGACGGCGGGGTGGGCAAGTCCACCGACGGCGGCTCCACCTGGAGCTCGGCCCCCAATAAAGGCCTGGCCACCCATCTGGTCTATTCCGTGGGATCCACCCTCGCCAATCGCAGCGTCGTCATCGGGGGCCTGCAGGATAACGGGACGCGGGTGCGCCAGGGGGCCACCGGCAACTTCCAGGAGAAGATCTACGCCGACGGCTTCGGGGCCCTCGCCAACGCCTCCAACGGCAACCTGCTCTTGGGTTCCGCTTACAACACCCGCATCCTGAAGTCCACCGACGGCGGGACTACCTTCGCCGCCGCCTACACCGGGATCACCGGGGCCGGCGACCAGAACAGCGCTCCCTTCAATACCCAAATCACATCCTGGACCGGGGACGCCACCGGGAACACCGTCTACACCTTCACCAATACGAAGGTCTATAAGTCCACCAATTTCGCCACCTCCTGGTCCGCGGTGGGAAGCACCGGGCTGCCCACCTCCTCCTCTTTGCGGAACCTCGGCGTGGCCAAGACCAATGCCCAGGTGATGGGGGTGGTGACGGAGGCGAGCATCGGCGCCAGCAACAACGCGGGCAACGTCTACCTCACGAGCAACGGCAGCAGCTGGGCCCTGGCCTCCGGAGCCCTGCCCAGCAACGGGGGGAGCCTCAGCTACATCAGTTTCAGCCCCTCCAACGCGAGCGTCATCTACGTGGCCTCCGTGGCCGCCAGCTCCTCCGCCGGCCACCTCTGGAAATCCACCAACGGCGGGAGTTCCTGGTCCCGCCTCGACACGGGCTCTGGCTTCCCCGCCGGGGTCCCGGTCAACACGGTGGTCGAGGATCCCGGCGACAGTAACTCGGTGTACGCGGGCACCCACTTGGGGCTCTACAAGTCCAGCGACGGGGGCAGCACGTGGACCCGCTTCGGCACGGGCCTGCCCCTTGTCTCCGTCACGGACGTCTACGTGGCGCCGGATTCCAGCCTGGTTCGCGTGGCCACCTTCGGGCGCGGCTTTTGGGAGCTCACGCCGGGCACCCAGGTGACCGTCAGCGTGAATCCCACCACGGCCAACCTCAGCACCGGCGGCACCCAGCAGTTCACGGCCACGGTGACCGGAACCACCAACACGGCCGTGACCTGGACCGCCAGCGGAGGCAGCATCACCTCCGGAGGCCTGTACACGGCCCCGGGCACGGCGGGAACCTACACCGTCACCGCCACCAGCGTCCAGGACGGCACCAAGAAGGCCACCGCTACGGTGAGCGTCAGCGCCGCCTCCACCATCACCGGCGTCTCCGTGTCCCCCGCCACGGCCAACCTCGTGACCGGCGGCACCCAGGCCTTCACCGCCACCGTGACCGGCACCGGGTCCTTCAGCACGGCCGTGACCTGGAGCGCCACGGGAGGCAGCATCACCTCCGGCGGCCTCTATACTGCGCCCGCCACGGCCGGTACCTACACCGTCACCGCCACCAGCGTTCAGGACGGCACCAAGAAGGCCACCGCCACCGTAACGGTCGGCGCCGCCTCCACCATCACCGGTGTCTCCGTGTCCCCCGCCACGGCCAACCTCGTGACCGGCGGCACCCAGGCCTTCACCGCCACCGTGACCGGCACCGGGTCCTTCAGCACGGCCGTGACCTGGAGCGCCACGGGAGGCAGCATCACCTCCGGCGGCGTCTACACTGCTCCCGCGTCGGCGGGAAGCTACACCGTCACCGCCACCAGCGTCCAGGACGGCACCAAGAAGGGAACGGCGGCGGTGAGCGTCAGCGGAGGCGGGACCTTCAACGAGGCCGAGCCCAACGACACGATCGCGACGGCCAACGTGGTGGGCGCTTCCTATACGGCCATCCAGGGCTACCTGCTCGCCACCGGGGAAAGCGACTACTTCGCCCTGACCCTGACCCCCGGCCAGAAGATCACCATCAACATGACCGGCCCCTCCGGCCCCGATTGGGATCTCAAGCTGGTGAACTCCGCCGGCACCCAGCTGGCCATCAGCCAGGGCAGCACGACGACGGAGAGCCTCTCCTACACGAACACCGGCAGCACGAACATGACGGTCTACGCCAACGTATACCCCTACAGCGGGACCAGCACCTC
>CAYSXG010000061.1:4858-10573 GCA_964434895.1 uncultured Solibacteraceae bacterium
CCACTACGGGACAACGCTCACCCACCCGGGAAAACCAACAGCTCCGCACAGACCCTGACCCCCGCCAAGAAGACTCCCATCAACAGGACCGGGCCAGCCGGAACCAGCTATGACTACGACCTCTACCTGAAGGACGCGAGCGGAGCGACCCTGGTGAAGTCCGACGGCACGACCACGACGGAGAGCGTCACCTACACCAACAGCGGGGCCACGGCGATGACGGTCTACGTCCAGGCGCTGTCCTACAAGGGGGGCAGCTCCACCACGCCCTACAACCTCGCGCTGTCCTACGTGACGCCCCTGCCTCCGGTCACCTACAACGAAATAGAATTCAACGACGGGCTCTCCACGGCCAACGCGGTTCCCGATAACGCCACCAAGATCGTGGGCTACATCGCCAGCACCACGGACAACGACTACTTCGCGGTCAAGGTGGGCGCCGGCCGTACCCTCAAGGTGGATATGACGGGACCCACGGGCACCAGCTACGACTACGACCTCTACTTCTACGATGCCGTGGGCAACGTCCTGGCTTACTCCGACGGCTCCACCACCACGGAATCCGCCAGCTGGGTCAACAGCGGGACCTCCACCACCACGGTCTATGTGGCCGTGATCTGGTACAAGGGGTCCAGCACCACCATTCCCTACAACCTCGTGGTCAGCCGCTAGTACGGGGCTGTTGCTTTCGGGGGGGCCGTCCGCGAGGGCGGCCCTTCCTCTTGATTCGAGGACGGCGTTCGACCGATTCGCCCCTACTCCAGGAAGAGGCGCGGGTCCACGCGGGCGTTGTTGAGGCTGAGGGTCCAGTGGAGGTGGGGGCCCGTGGCGCGGCCGGTCTTCCCCACGCGCCCGACGAGGTCCCCGGCCCCCACGTCCTGGCCCTCCTTCACGTCGATGGACGAGAGATGGCCCAGGAGGCTCACCACTCCCTCGCCGTGGGCGATCAGGACGGTATTGCCGCTGAAGAAGAAGTCCCCCGTCGCCAGGACCACCCCCGCCGCCGGCGCCCGGACGGCCTGGCCCTGGGGGGCGGCGATGTCCAGGCCGGCGTGGGGGGCCCGGGCCTCGCCGTTGAAGAAGCGGCGCAGGCCGAAGGAGGCCGTCCTCCGGCCCGGTGTGGGCTGCAGGAAGCGCAGGCTGGGCACCCGCTCCGGGGGCCAGGCCTTCCAGAGGGGGGCCAGGAGGGCCTGCTCCCGGGCGATGCGGGCCTCGTCCTCGGGATTGGGCTGGACGAAGCGGGGCTCGTCCAGCCTCAGGTGCTGCTCGGGGTAGCGCTTGGGGTGGACGGTGAAGGGCAGGGATCGGCCCTCCACCTCGAGGGCGTCGGGGCCGGGTTTGGCGCTGAGGGGAATGCCCACCACGGCCTTCCAGGCCCCCCCGTCCCGCCGTAGCAGGACCCGCTCCCCCCGGTAGCGGACCTGGGGTGGCTGGGGGGAGGCAGGCAGGGCCACCACCGCCACGCCTCCCGGCACCGCCGAGGGACGGAAGGGCAGGGGCTCCGCCGGGGCCGCGAAGGCCCCGGCCAGGACCAGCGGAAGGGGGCCCACGGCCGCCCTACTTGAACAGCTCGTCGAGGGGCAGGATCTCGACGTCCTTGGGGTCCAGGTCCAGCTTGAAGCGCCGGATGGCCTCGTCCTCCTCCTTCAGCTCGGGCTTGGGGGCGCTGTAGGCGGGCAGGGGGGCCTCGTCGGCCAGGAGGTCCCGCTTGAAGGCCTCGGCGTCCTTGGTGACCACCACCAGGTCCAGGGCCGTGGTCCGCAGGTACTTGCGGATGACGCGGTTCACGTCCCCGAGGGTCACCTGGCGCAGGCGGGCCTTCATGGCGTCGGCGTAGGGGCCCAGGCCGAAGGCGGCGTCGTCCAGGTCGTGGCCCAGCCGCTTGGCGCCGGTGTCGGTCATGTGGTCCATGAACTTGAGCAGGAAGGTGCGCGAGGCCTCGAATTCCTTGGGGTCCATCCCCCGCTTCACGAGCTTGTCCAGCTCGAAGAGGGCGGCCTTCAGGGCGAAGGCGCCGGAGGCGGGGGCCACGGGGCGGATCCACACCTGCCAGTGGTTGAAGAAGCGGGCCACGCCGGGGTTCGGCTGGAACTGGGCCCCGCCGTTGGGGAAGGCTTCAAGGTAGGCGTAGTCCCCGTAGTTGAGGCCGCGGACCTCCCGCAGCCGCTGGAAGAGCACCCCCGTGGAATTGCGGTGCTGGCCCAGGTGGGAGGTGGCGACCCAGAGGGCCGCGAAGTCCGGGTGGGTCCGGTTGACCCGGGCGTCGATGGGCTCCCCCTGCTCGTTCCGCTCCCGCAGGGGAATGCCGAAGGAGATGGCCGTGGCGCGGGTCTCCTTGGCCACGATCTGGAGGCGCGAACGGTGGCGGTGCTCGGCCTCGCTCACGGCCACCTTGGGGGCGTCGGCCTCGGGCAGGCGCCCCAGGCCCCGCAGCAGCTGGGCCCTGAAGTCGGCGCCGAAGCCCCCGCCGAGCCCGGCGGCGAGGCGGGCCCGGGTGTAGTAGGTCGCGGCGAAGCCCCGCACGTCGTCCAGGGTGATGGCCTGGAGCCCGGATTCGGTGCCCAGGACCGGGTGCTGGTAGGGGCCCTCGTACATGCGGGCCTCCAGGGCCACCTTGCCCAGCTCCTCGTCGTTGTTGGCCTTCAGCTCCACCTTCAGGGCGTTGATCTGGTGGGCCCGGAGCCGGGTGAAGTCCTCCTCCTTGAAGCCGGCCTCCAGCAGCTGCTCCAGAGCCAGCTCCAGGGCCTCCTGGCCCTTGGCGGCGGGCACGGTGAGGGCGAAGCTGGTGCGCTCCTTGTCCACCAGGGCCCCCAGACCCCCGCCCGTGGCCGCCGAGGCCTTGGTGACCTCCGCCAGGCTGCGGTTCTTCGTGGCCCCCTCCGTGAGCAGGGAGGCGGTCAGGCGGGCCAGGCCCTCCTTGCCCTTGGGGTCGTGGATGGAGCCCGCGCGGAACTGCAGGCGCAGGTTGAGCAGCGGGGAGGAGGAGGGCTCCTCCAGCAGGGCGATGCGGGGCAGTTCCGCCAGCTTGGCGGCCCGGGCCTCGACGCCCACCACGTCCCCCTTCAGGCCCTCGGGACGGGCCCCGTGGAAGAGGGTGGTGATGACCCGGCCCCGGTCCCGGAAGGTGGCCTTGGCCACGCGGGCGAGGTCGGCGGCGCTCACGGTCTCCCCCAGGGCCTGGGTCTTGGGGAGGGCCTCGGGATCGCGGTCGTAGCTGGCCATGCGGGCCACCATGCCCGCCACGCCGTTGGTGGATTCCAGGCTGCGGGCGAAGGCGAGGCGGGCCTCGGTCTTGGCCTCCTCCAGCTTGAGCTCCGAGAAGGGCAGGGCGAGGCCCTTGGCGCAGGCCTCCAGGATGGCGTCGCGGACGGTGGCCATGTCCTCGAGGCTCTTGACCCGGGCCCCGATGGTGAAGAGGCCGGGGTCCTTGCTCTGGCCCCCGAAGGCGAAGAGCTGGTCCACCTTCTGCTCCTTCACCACGAGCCGCTGGTAGAGCTCCGACTGCTCGCCGAAGAGCAGTTCGCCCGCGAAGGCGAGGGCCGCGGCGTCGTTCTTGGTGGTGCTGAAGGTCACGGGGGTGTGGAAGGCCACGGTCATCCAGGGCAGGGTGGGGCTGGCCCAGGGCATGTGGGCGTTCACCGGGCCGGCGGCCTCGGGCTCCTGGGGGATCACCGGGGGCGTCGCGGTCCCGCGCTTCCAGGGGCCGAAGTACTTCTCCACAAGTGCGAAGGTCGCCGCGGGCTCCACGTCCCCGGCCACGATCACGGTCACGTTCTCGGGCTTGTACCAGCGCTGGAAGAAGGCCTTGGAATACTCGAACTGGTTGGGCATGTCCTCGATGTCCCGCAGGAAGCCCATGGTGGTGTGGCGGTAGGTGTGGGTGGTGAAGGCCTCCTCGCGCTGGACCTCCAGCAGCTTCTGGATGGGGTTCGCGCTGTTCTTGTTGTATTCGCCCAGCACGGCCCGGGCCTCGGTCTTGAACTCGTTCTCGGGGTATTCGAGGTGCTGGAAGCGGTCCGCCTCGAGGCGGATCCAGGTCTCCAGGTCCTCCTTGGAAACGAGGGTGTGGTAGTTGGTGAGGTCGTCGGAGGTGTAGGCGTTCTGGCTGGCGCCGGTGCGCTGGAGGGTGGCGTTCCACTGCTCCTTGCTCACCTCCTTGGTGCCCCGGAACATCATGTGCTCGAAGAAGTGCGCGAAGCCGGACTTGCCGGGCTCCACCTCGTTGCGCGAACCGGTGCTGACGGGGATCTGGAGGCTGACGAGGTTGGGCATGCCCGTGGGGATCACCGCCACCCTCAGTCCGTTGGGAAGGGTCTTCTGGTGGATCTTGAAGGGGAAGGCGCTCGGCGTCGGGGCCGGCGCGGCCACGAGCAGGGCGGGCAGGGAGGCGAGGATGGAACGGCGCACGGGGACTCCTGGGGTGGAATCCCCCAGTGTGCCCCGAGCGACTTTGCCTCACAAGGCGAGGTTGACGCGGAGGCCGCCGGGCAAAGGTCATAGTTGCGCGGCCTCGTGACCGCGGTCACGGGGGCTTTCGGACCGGCGTTCTATGATTCTGCGAAACCGGGAGGGGAGCGAGCCGCCATGAGCCTTCGACACGGAACCTTTTCGGAACGCATGTTCGCCAGCGCGGTGCTGGTGACCCTGGGGCTGGGCTTCGCCCTGGCCTTCGTCTACCTCTACGCCAACGAGATCCGCCCCCACCAGGTGCAGGGGCGCGGGCTCATTCAGGGCGTGGCCCGCACCTACTACGGGGACCGCAGCACCACCCGGCTGGAGAACGTGCTTCAGGGCTCCATGGCCGACACGGTGAGCAAGGCGGAGCTCCGGACCATCAAGGAATGGGTCAAGGGCGGGGCCACGCAGGCGGGCTACGCCAAGATCGAGCCCATCATCACCGGCAACTGCGCCAACTGCCACGGCGAGGGGGGGCAGACGCCGAAGCTGATGAAGTTCGAGGACGTGCAGCCCCTGGCCCAGTACGATTCCGGCGTGGCCCTCAAGACCCTGGCCCGCATGAGCCACGTGCATCTGCTGGGCATCCCCATCCTCTTCTTCATGATGGGCAGCCTCTTCGTGCGCACCCGCTACCGCGAGGGCCTCAAGGCCTTCCTCCTCGTGCTGCCCTTCTTCGGCGTGATCTTCGACGTCTCCCATTGGTGGATCACCAAGCGCTACGAGTCCGCCGCCCTGGGAATCATCGTCGGCGGCGCCCTCATGGGCACGGGCTTCGCGGCCCAATGGATCCTCACCGCCATGGCCCTCTGGCTGCCCACGCCCCTTCTGCGAAAGCTCCAGTTCATGAAGCTGAAGGAGCCCGATCCCCACCAGCGCTCCACGGACCTGCCCCAAGGGTAGCTCCGGGGACGAGGACCTACATCCCCACGTCCTTCTGAAGGGTCTGGCGCTCGGGCCGGAAGGCCTCGGCCTCCTCGGCGGCCTTGAGGGTGGCCTTGGCGGCCTCCTTCTGGCCCAGCCTCCATTGGGCCGTGGCCTTCATGAGGGCCACCCAGCCCTGGTTCTCCTTGGAGGGGTGGGCGGGATAGAGGCTCGCGGCGCCGCGCCAGTCGCCCGTTTGGGCCCGGAGGTCGGCCACCCGGATCAGGAGGGGCTCCTTGACGGCGGCCGGTTCCGGGGCCCGGACGAACTGGGCCTCGGCCTCCCGGAGGCGGGCGCGGAGGGGTTCCCGGGCCTCCTCGGGGCGATGCAGGAGCA